>NZ_JBHWHH010000067.1:0-35155 GCF_042732555.1 Nocardia sp. NPDC059764 | reverse complement strand
CCGTTTGGTGTGGGGCCTTTGTTTGTGCGCCCGAAGGGATTCGAACCCCTAACCTTCTGATCCGTAGTCAGATGCTCTATCCGTTGAGCTACGGGCGCATGTCTATTCAAATGTCCACCCGGCGTACCGGGCAGTGGCGGAGGCGAGAGGATTTGAACCTCCGGTCCCCGTGAAGGGACAACTCATTAGCAGTGAGTCCCATTCGGCCGCTCTGGCACGCCTCCTGGTGCCCCTCTTCGAGGGCGCCGGTTCCTTTCGAACCGCCGGGACAGAAGATTACACAGCGGGTGACCAATAGGCCAAATCGGCTGGTCAGCGTAGGTGCGAGTCGAACCATTCGTAGATTCTGGTCTGTGCGTCGAGCACGGAGACGTCGTCGAGGGCGGCGGGGTCGAATCCGGGTTGGTCGGGGCGGTGGTGGAGACCGGGGTAGGTGACCACCAGGGTGGCGACGTCGGCGCGGGCGGCGGCCTCGCGGAGGCGGTCCACCTGATCGGGCGGCGTGCGCGGGTCGTCCTCGCCGAAGAGGCCGAGCCAGGGGGCCTTGAAGGCGGGCGCGGCGGCGAGCAGGGCGACGGCCTGCTCGGTGAGGGGCGTTTCGATGCCGGGGGCGGCGACGCTGACGGCCGCGCCGACTCGGCGGTTGGTGGCGACCAGGGCGGCGGCGGTGCCGGCGGAGTCGAAGCCGAGGACGCCGATGCAGTCGCGGTAGACGCCGTGTCCGGTGAGCCACTCGAAGCAGGCGTCGAAGTCGGCGAAGAGGTCGTCGCCGAAGACGCGGTCGACGAGGCTGCCATTGGCGGGGCGGTGGAACAGGTCGGGGGCGACGACGGTCCAGCCGTCGGCGGCGAGCGCTCGCATGAGTTCCAGCAATGGCTCGGTGAATTCACGTGATTCGTGCAACACCACGATGCCGCCGCGTGTGTGTCCCTCGGGTTCGAGCACGGTCAGCGCTACCGCGGTGGTGTCGTGCACAGGGGCCAGTTCTCGATAGATGCCCGACATAGGGCCACTGTAGTTGCGCCAGGTAAAAACGGGATAAATCTTTCCGCCGGTCAGGAGGGCCGGAGATATTCCAGCCGAGCGCGATTCGAGCCCGGCTCGGGGCGGGCGAGCAAACCCCGGCCGACATTCGCGCACACCGGGCGACACCCCCGGGCGACCCCGCCGGCACTGGACATAGGGTGGAGGGGTGAGCGCGCACATTCGCCCGGACCTCGATGCCATCCCGGCGTACGTCGCCGGCAAGACCCACCCCGGCGCGGTGAAGCTGGCCAGCAATGAGACCACCTTCCCGCCGCTGCCGTCGGTGACCAAGGCCATTGCCGAGGCGGCCGAGCTGTCCAACCGGTACCCGGACAACCACGCCATCGAATTGCGCGGCGCCATCGCGGATTTCCTGGGCGTGGAACTGGAGAACGTGGCGGCCGGCTGCGGCAGCGTCGCGCTCTGCCAGGAGTTGGTGCAGATCGCCTGCCGCAACCCCGACGACGAGGTGCTGTTCGCGTGGCGCTCGTTCGAGGCGTACCCGATCGTCACCCAGGTGGCGGGCGCGAAGGCGGTGCAGGTGCCGCTGGACGATGAATTCACCCACGACCTGGACGCTTTGGCGGCGGCGATCACCCCGAAGACCCGCGTGGTGTTCGTGTGCAACCCGAACAATCCGACCGGCACCGCGCGCGGCCGGGCCGAGATCGTGGAGTTCCTCGACAAGGTGCCCTCCGACGTCCTGGTGGTGCTGGACGAGGCGTATTTCGAGTACGTGCGGATGCCCGCCGAGGACTTCCCGGACGGCGTCGAACTGGGCCGCACGCGCCCGAATGTGCTGGTGCTGCGGACGTTTTCGAAGGCGTACGGCCTGGCGGGGCTGCGCGTCGGCTACGCGGTCGGCGCGCCCGAGGTGATCACCGCGCTGATGAAGGTGCACATCCCGTTCAGCGTGAGCCGGGTGGCGCAGGCGGCGGCCATCGCGTCGCTGGAGGCGCGGCCGGAGCTGATCGAGCGCACCGATGCGGTTGTGGCCGAACGGGATCGCATGCGCGCCGCGCTGCTGGCGGCGGGCTACCGGGTGCCGCCGAGTCACGCCAACTTCGTCTGGCTGCCGCTGGGCGACCGCAGCGCCGAATACGGGGCGGCCAGCACCGAGGCGGGGGTCATCATCCGGCCCTACGGCGCGGACGGCGTGCGCGTCACGGCGGGCGATCCGCACGAGAACGACGTGTTCCTGGAGTTCGCCACCGATCCGGCGACGATCGCGCGCTACATCTAGAACACGTTCCTGTTAGGGTCGGCACGCGCCTCGAATCCACACCGGCGCAACCGAAGACCTGACAGGGGGCGCCGCCGCATGCCGTTCGTGACGACCGAAGACGGGGCGAAGATCCATTATCGCGACACCGGCGGCGACGGCCCGGCGGTGCTGCTGATGCACGGCTTCTTCCAGGACACCGAGATGTGGGCCGCCCAGGAGGCGTCCCTGGCCCCGGACTACCGGATCGTCACCATCGACGCGCGCGGCCACGGCCACACCGAGGACCCGGCCGAGCCGTTCGACAACTGGCGATTGGCGTGGGACGCATGGGCTGTCATCGATCACCTCGGCCTGGACCGGCTGGTCGTGGGCGGCCTGCTGCAGGGCGGCTGGATCGGCATGCGCATGGCGCTGCTGCAGCCCGCGCGGGTGCGCGGCCTGATCCTGATCGGCACCCGGGCCGACGCCTACGACGACGCGGAATCCGTTGGCTTCGAGATGATCATCATGAACCAGTGGATCCTGGGCGACGTCCCGCTGGAGCCCATCGCCACCCCGATCGCGGTGCAGATGATCGGCGGCACCCGCGAACAGCGCCGCTACTGGCTCGACAAGTGGAACGCCGCGGACCGGCGTCGGCTCGAACAGGCCGGTCGCTGCCTCATCGACCGCGAGTCCATCGTCGACCTGGTCAAGGACATCACCGCCCCCGCGCTGCTCATGCACGGGGTGCAGGATCAGATCCACAGCCGCCGCCAGACCGAGGAACTGGCCGCGCAGCTGGGCGGTCCGACCCGGGTCGAGACCATCGAGGGACTGGGCGCGGCCCACTCGGTGCCGTTCACCCACCCCGAGGTCACCGACCCGATCATCCGCGACTGGCTCGCGAATCTGCCCGCCTAGAAGGGCGAAATACCGACGGCCAAGGGGTATGAAATCCCTTGGCCGCCAGCATCTTCACGCGGAAGCGGAGGGATTTGAACCCCCGGTTGCTTTCACAACGCTCGCTTTCAAGGCGAGTGCATTCGGCCGCTCTGCCACGCTTCCAAGCGGACTGATGGTAACTGATGGCGCGTGCGGTCGGCCTGCCGCTTCCGGATCGGCGTCGCCGGTCACTCGAGATCGGCGGCCGACCTGGTGTCCGCGCGGTGGTCGGCGGCCAGGTTCACCAGGTCCAGGGCCGCGGCCACCGCGGCCAGCTGCTGCGGTGTGAGCAGGTCTACGAAGAACCGGCGGACCGCGGCGACGTGGGCGGGCGCGGCGGTCCGCAGCCGGCACAGGCCCTCGTCGGTGAGCTGGGCCAGGACGCCCCGGCCGTCGTCCTCGCAGGCGATGCGGCGGACCATGCGCTGCGCCTCCATACGGCGGATCTGGTGGGTGAGGCGGCTGCGGGAGGACAGCACGCCGTCGGCGAGGTCGCTCATGCGCAGGGCGCGGCCGGGGGCCTCGGAGAGTTTGGTCAGGATGCGGTAGTCGGCCAGGGACAGGTCGCAGTCGCGTTGCAGCTGCCGGTTGAGGTCGGACATGAGGCGCTGGCTGCCGTCCAGGTAGGCGCGCCAGGCACGCTGCTGCTCCGGGGTGAGCCACCTCGGTTCGAGCGTGTTCCGGCTCGCGGCCGCGGCTACCGGCTCATTGTTGTGACGGCGTGTGATCGCCCCTCCTCAGCTCGGCGGTCCCGCGCGGTTTCCCCCGCGGGATTCCTCCGCGCGCGCAGGCTAAACGCGGTAGGACGAGATCATGGTGCGGCTCAGTTCGTGCGGACCGCGGCAGCCCGAAAGCCCCATGGCCGCATCGAAATCCGCGAGCAGGCAACGCAGCGCGTGGCGCACGCCGTCCGCGCCCGCCAGGCCCAGGCCGTACACCCAGGGGCGGCCGTAGAGGACGGCCTTGGCGCCCAGCGACAGCGCGATCATGACGTCGGAGCCGGTGCGGATGCCGGAGTCGAAGAGCACGTCCGCGCGATCGCCGACGGTGGCCACGATGGTCGGCAGCGCGTCCAGCGCGCCGATCGCCCCGTCCACCTGACGGCCGCCGTGATTGCTCACGATCACCGCGTCCGCGCCCGCGTCCACCACCTGGCGGGCGTCGTCGGGGTGCAGGATGCCCTTCACGGCGATGGGCAGTTCGGTCCAGTCCCGCAGCCGGGCCAGGTCCGCGGGGCGCAGCGCGTGATTGCCGAACAGCCCGGACCAGGTGAGCACGGCCGCGCGCAGCGCCTCCTCGCTCTCCTCCGGCGGGGCGCTCAGCTTGGCCCGGAAGACCGGGTCGGACAGGTAGTTGGCGATGCCCTGGCCATGCAGGAACGGCAGATGGCCGTGCTGGAGATCGCGGGGCCGCCAGCCCAGCGCGGGGGTGTCGGCGGTGACGACGATGGCCTTGGCGCCGGACTTCTCGGCGCGTTCGACGAAGGAGCGGGCCAGCTCCATGTCATTGGGCCAGTACAGCTGATACCACCAGGCCCCGGCCCGGGCGCCCACATCCTCGATGGTGGAGGAGGCGGCGGTGGACAGGCACATGCCGATGCCCAGTTCCTTGGTGACGTCGGCGACGAAGGTCTCGCCGCGCTCGCGCAGCAGACCCAGCACGCCGACCGGCGCGGTCAGAATCGGTGCGGCCAACCGGGTTCCGAGCACCTCGACCGAGTGGTCGCGCGCGCCGGGCCCGCTCGCGCCGCGCAGCACGCGCGGCAGCAGCCGGTACTTCTCGAAGGCGGTGAGATTGGCGTGCGCGGTGCGTTCGGAGGACGCGCTGCCCGCCACATAAGCGAAGGCCGCCGGATCCAGCTCTTCCCGAGCCCGCTCTTCCAGGCCCGCCGCGGTCATCGGGAGCGCCGGGACGGCGCCCGCCAGACCGGCGAGATAGATCTCGTTCTGGAAGTCGACGAAACTGCTCATGCCCCGGAACGCTAGTACCTTCGACCCGGCCGCGTATCGGGTCGCGAGTACTTGGGGACTATCGGCGGTTTCGGACGCGGACCAGGGCGCGCGGGGCGTCGTTGGCGACGAATCCGGACATCGCCATGGCGGCCAGGATGACCATGCCGCCGAGAACGGCCAGGGTGGTGATCATGGAATCTCCTTTCGAATCCCTCCACATACGGTGCCGGTCGAAGCTGAGAGGATGCTGTACCGCGCCCGAGGGTGGCCTGACAGTAATCGGTGCGGCTCGGTCGTAGGCTCGTTTTCATGTATGCGGTGACACTCGACGGTTTCGGTGGGCCAGAGGTCATGAAATGGGCGCAGGTGGACGACCTGCCCGCGCCCGGACCGGGCGAAGTGGCGATCGATGTGACGGCCGCGGGGGTGAACCGCGCGGACCTGCTGCAACGGCAGGGCCTGTATCCCCCGCCGACCGGCGCGAGCGAGATCCTGGGCCTGGAGGTGTCCGGGACCGTCGCGGAAGTCGGTCCCGGCGTACGGGATTGGCGGCCCGGCGATCGGGTGTGCGCGCTGCTGGCCGGCGGCGGCTACGCCGAACGAGTGAACGCGCCCGCCTCCCAGCTGCTGCCGGTACCCGACGGCCTGGACGTGGCCGCCGCGGCCGCGCTGCCCGAGGCGGCGGCCACCGTGTGGTCCAACCTGGTGATGACCGCGGGCCTGCACAGCGGGCAGTTGCTGCTGATTCACGGCGGCGGCAGCGGTATCGGCACGCACGCCATCCAGGTGGCGCGGGCGCTGGGCGCGCGGGTGGCGGTGACGGCCGGATCGCAGTTCAAGCTGGATCGATGCGCGGAATTGGGCGCGACGGTGCTGATCAATTACCGCGAGCACGATTTCGTGACCGCGCTGCACAGCGAATATCCCGGCGCCGACATCATTCTCGACAATATGGGCGCGTCCTATCTGAAGCGCAATGTCGAGGCGCTCGCCGAGGATGGGCATCTGGTGGTGATCGGCATGCAGGGCGGGGTGCAGGCGGAACTGAATCTGGGCGTCCTGCTGGGCAAGCGGGGGTCGGTGCACGCCACCAATCTGCGCCGCCGCCCCGAGCACGGGCGCGGGTCGAAGGCGGAGATCATCACCGAACTGCGCCGCCACCTGTGGCCGTTGATCTCCGACGGCACGGTGGCGCCGGTGGTGTCGGCCGAGGTTCCGGTGACCGACGTGGCGCGGGCGCACCGGCTGCTGGACTCCGAGGAGACCGTCGGCAAGGTGATCCTGCAGATCCGCGAGGTCTAGGGCCTAGGTGTCGAGGGCGGCCAGCGCGCGGCCGAGCTGGTCGATCTCGAAAGTCGTTGTGTAGGGCGCGAGTCCGATGGTCACCGCGCCGCCCTCGTCATTGACGCCCAGGGCGTCGAGCAGGCGGCTGCCGCCGTGGGAGCCGCTCAGCGTGCCGATGCGGGCGTCGGCCAGCTTGGCGGAGACCTTCTCCGCCTGCATGCCCGTGATGGTGAAGCTCACCGTCGGGATGCGGGTGGAGGCGCGGCCGATCACGGTCAGATTCGGGATGGTGTCCAGCACCGCCATCAGATGCTCGAAGAGCTGATCGTGATAGTCCTGCAGCGAGGTGATCGACATCTCCAGGCGTTCGCGGCGGGTGCCGGTGGCGCGCTCGTCCAGCGAGGCCAGGTAGTCGATGGAGGTGGTCAGCCCGGCCAGCAGCGCGTACTGGTGGCCGCCCACCTCGAGCCGTTCCGCGCCCTTGGCATAGGGATTCAGCGACATGGACGGAATCCGGTCCAGGAAGGCCGGATCGCGGAAGACCAGCGCGCCGATCTGCGGGCCGCCCCAGGCCGGTGCGCTCAGGGCGATCACGTCGGCGTTGAGTTCGTCGATGTCGATGAGCGCGTAGGGCGCGGCGCCGAAGCAGTCGGCGACCAGCAGGCCGCCGACCTCGTGCACGCGGTCCGCGGCCACCCGGACCGCGGGCGCGGAACCCACGATGGGTGAGGCGGCGGTCAGCGCGACCAGGCGGGCGGTGGGTCCGATGAGTTCCTCGAACTGCCAGGCCGGCATCTCGCAGGTCTCGATCTCGACCTCGGCCCAGCGCACGTGCGCGCCATAGCGATTCGCGATGCGCAGCCAGGGCGCGACATTCGCCTCGTCATCCAGGCGCGACAGCACGATCCCCGTGCCCAGACCCAGCCGGGAGCTCAGCGATTCGGCCAGCCAGGCCAACAGGACCGCGCGATCCGGGCCGAGCACCACGCCCGCCGGATCGCCGCCGACCAGATCGGCGACGGCCTCGCGCGCGGCCTCCAGGATCGCGGCGCTGCGCTTGGCCGCGCCGTGCCGATTGGAGTGTGAGAAGGCGGAGGTCCGGAAACCCGTTGAGACGGCCCGGGATACCGAATCCGGGACCAGCATGCCCGCTTGAGGGTCTAGATGGATCCAGCCGTCGCCCAGGGACGGAATCAGGCCCCGCACCCGTGCGACGTCGTAAGTCATGCTGGCCACTCTAAAGGGAGAGGGCACGACTGGGTAACGGTAGGGATGGAAGCGTCCTGACAGAAAGGGACGACCTGCATCTACCGAACAAACTGGACGGGACTGTGTTTATAGTGCCCCCTCCACTTCGCTCCGGGGCAGGTTCGCGGCCTCTGGTCCCGATTCTTCCTCCGCTCCTCCAAGGCGCAGGTCTATGGAGCCGTTCGCTCCCCCGCTCGGTCGGTCCAGAATCGGGACGGCCGCGAACCGAGGGGTCTGGTCACACTTCGCGGCGGGTCATCGGCGTGTTACGAACCGGGGTGGGCTCAGCGGGTTCGGGGCGGATTGGGCAGGATGGGAGACATGACGCAATCCGATGGGGTTCCGGAGAACATTGTCGTGATCGGGCCCGAAGGGAAGCCGCTGTTCATCCCGGCGGCGGCCCAGATCGGCGGCGAGCCGGTGGAGATCACCGGACAGGTTGTCGGTGACGATAATTCGGGCATTCTGGACGACTCCCAGGAGAAGGAGGAGTCGCTCGCCGACATGGTGGAGCAACCCGCGAAGGTCATGCGCATCGGCACCATGATCAAGCAGCTGCTCGAGGAGGTCCGGCACGCGCCGCTGGACGACGCCTCCCGCACCCGCCTGCGCGAGATCCACCGCACCTCCATCCAGGAACTGGAAACCGGCCTCGCCCCCGAACTCCGCGAGGAGCTGGAGCGGCTGGCCCTGCCCTTCACCGACGAGACCATCCCCTCCGACGCGGAACTGCGCATCGCCCAGGCCCAGCTGGTCGGCTGGCTGGAGGGCCTCTTCCACGGCATCCAGACCGCCCTGTTCGCCCAGCAGATGGCGGCGCGCGCCCAACTCGAGCAGATGCGCCAGGCGCTCCCGCCCGGCATGAGCCACGGCGACCCCCGCGGACAGCAGGGCGCAGGCGGCGGTCAATACCTCTGAGCCACCCATCGGAGGCGGAAACACCCTGTGTTCGCGGCGCGTCTCGTTCTGGACCGAGGGGAGCGGGGGAGCGAACGGCTCCATAGACCCGCGCCTTGGAGGAGCGGAGGGAGGGAAGAACGAGACCTCCAGCGCCGTGAACCCGCCCGTAGCGAAGCGGAGGGCAAAATGCTTCCGATAAGGTCGGGTGCTGTGCCTGCTGCTGCTCCCCCCGACTCGGCGAAGACCGACGTGCGCCCGGACGCTGAGACCGTGCCGCTCGTGTCGGATTCCCAGTCCTTCGGTCGCGCCTTCAAGGATTTTCGCGACGGGTTCTCCCAGCGTGAACTATGGCTGGCATTGGGGTGGCAGGACATCAAGCAGCGGTACCGGCGTTCGGTGCTGGGCCCGTTCTGGATCACCATCGCCACCGGCTTGCAGGCCGCCGCGATGGGCGTGCTCTACGCCACACTGTTCGGGCAGTCGCTGAGTTCGTATCTGCCGTACGTGACAGTGGGTTTGATCGTCTGGAATGTGATCAATGCCAGCATTCTCGAAGGCTCGGACGTCTTCATCGCGAATGAGGGCTTGATCAAACAGCTGCCGTCGGCGCTGAGCGTGCACGTGTACCGCTTGGTGTGGCGGCAGTTCCTGTTCTTCGCCCACAACCTGATCATCTACGTGGTGATGGTGCCCGCGTTCGGGATCTGGCGGCATCTGCACTGGTCGGCGCTGCTGGCGATTCCGGCCCTGGTGCTGCTGTTCCTCAATGCCATCTGGGTGACGATCGTGTTCGGCATCTTCAGCACCCGCTATCGGGATCTGGCGCCGATCCTGGGCAGCACCACCCTGATGTTGTTCGTGCTCACCCCGGTCATGTGGAAGACCTCGGCGCTGTCGGGCACCGCCAGCGACCGGGCCAAGCTGGCCGAACTGGTACCGACCTTCCACTACCTGGAGATCGTGCGCGCGCCCCTGCTGGGCGACCCGATCCACCTCCGCAGCTGGATTGTGGTGGTGGCGATCACCGCTGTCGGCTGGATAGTCGCGATACTGGCTATGAAGAAGTTCCGTTCCCGAGTCCCCTACTGGGTGTGAAGGCTCAATGACCGACCGTGTGAGTATCGAGACCCAGAACGCGTGGGTGGAATTCCCCATCTTCGACGCCAAATCCCGATCGCTGAAGAAGGCGGTACTGGGTTCGGCCGGTGGGGCCATCGGGCGCAACCAATCCGATGTGGTGGTCGTGGAGGCGCTGCGGGATATCTCGCTGTCGCTGAAGGAAGGCGATCGCGTCGGCTTGGTCGGCCACAACGGCGCGGGCAAATCGACACTGCTGCGGTTGCTTTCGGGCATCTACGAACCGACCCGCGGCAGCGCGCGGATTCGCGGCCGGGTGGCGCCGGTCTTCGATCTCGGCGTGGGCATGGACCCCGAGGTCTCCGGTTACGACAACATCATCATTCGCGGCCTGTTCCTCGGGCAGACCCGCAAGCAGATGCTGTCCAAGATCGACGAGATCGCCGAATTCACCGAGCTGGGTGACTATTTGGCGATGCCGCTGCGCACCTACTCGACCGGTATGCGGGTGCGTCTGGCGATGGGCGTGGTGACCTCCATCGATCCGGAGATCCTGTTGCTCGACGAGGGCATCGGCGCGGTCGACGCGGAATTCATGAAGAAGGCGCGGGTGCGTCTGCAGGAATTGGTCTCGCGCTCTGGCATTCTCGTCTTCGCCAGCCATTCCAACGAGTTCTTGGCCCAGTTGTGCGACAACGCCATGTGGATCGATCACGGACAGGTGCGCATGCAGGGCGGCATCGAGGACGTGGTGCGGGCCTACGAGGGCCCGGAGGCGGGTGATCACGTGGCGCAGGTGCTGCGGGATCTGGAACGTGAACGTGAACCGGAACGGAATCCCGCATGACTGAGCCATCCACCCCCCTTTACGGCGACGAGGCCCGCATCGTCGCCATCGTGGTCACGCACAAACGCCGGGAACTGCTCGCCGAATCGCTGAAGGTGCTGAGCAGCCAGACCCGTCCGGTCGACCATCTGATCGTGGTCGACAACGGCAACGAGTCCGAGGTGGGCGAGCTGGTGAAACAGCAGCCCATCGAATCCACCTACCTGGGTTCGGAACACAATCTGGGCGGCGCGGGCGGTTTCGCGCTCGGCATGCTGCACGCGCTCAGCATGGGCGCGGACTGGGTGTGGCTGGCCGACGACGACGGCCGGCCCGAGGGCCCCGACGTGCTCGCCACCCTCTTCGACTGCGCCGAACGGCACTCGCTGGTCGAGGTGTCGCCGGTGGTCGCCGATATCGACGACCCGGACCGGCTGGCCTTCCCGCTGCGCCGCGGCGTGGTGTGGCGGCGACTGCGGTCCGAACTGGGCGACGAGGACTTCCTGCCCGGCATCGCCTCGCTGTTCAATGGCGCGCTGGTGTCCGCGACCGCGGTGGACAAGATCGGCGTCCCCGACCTGCGGCTGTTCGTGCGTGGTGACGAGGTGGAGGTGCACCGGCGGCTGGTGCGGTCCGGGCTGCCCTTCGGCACCTGCCTGCAGACCGCCTACCTGCACCCGAACGGGTCGGCCGAGTTCAAGCCGATCCTGGGCGGGCGCATGCACACCCAGTACCCGGACGATCCGGTCAAGCGGCACTTCACCTATCGCAACCGCGGCTACCTGATGGCTCAGCCGGGCATGCGCAAGCTGTTGCCGCAGGAGGTCGCCCGCTTCGGCTGGTTCTTCCTGGTGCAGCAGAAGGACCCGGCCGGGCTGATGGAGTGGCTACGCCTGCAGCGGATGGGCCGCCGGGAGCAGTTCGACAAGCCCGCGTCGTAGGGCTCGGAAAATACGTTGCGCGGACGGGGACGGCCTGACAAGGTTGTCCCCGTTCTTGTTGGGAGCCCTCGCCTCGGCGACGGCATGAGGAGAGATGGGAGGTGGAGTTACGTGACGACGGCTGTGCGGATTGCCGCGCCCGCGTTCACTCGCGCGGTGTGCGCCTCCACCTCGAATTCCCCTCGCTGAGTCCGTGATCCGGGCTCGGCCCGTCAAAGGACTCCCCATGTCTTCGGTCGATCTCGACCTGCTCTGCCCCTACGGTTGGAACTCCGCTCTCGCCACCGACTACCGGCCGCTGCTGGACGAGGGACTGATTCCCGCCCGCGTGATCCGCATGGATCGCAGCGAATGCGATATCGTCGCGCCACTGCCCACCGCCGACTACCAGAGCCGTTTGACGGCCGCGGTGGTCCGCGCACAACTCCCGCGCTCGGATTCCGAGGTCAGCGGACTGTGCACCGGCGACTGGGTGGCCATCGATCGCACCCGGACCGTGCGGACCCTGCTGCCGCGCCGGACCGCCATCATCCGGGCGGCCGTCTCCGGACAGCCCGATTCCCGCGCCAAATCCGCGCACCAGGTGCTGGCCGCGAATGTGGACACGGTGCTGGTGTGCACCGCCGGTGACGGGGACGTCGACCTCGGGCGCGTCGAGCGGCTGCTCGCGCTGGCCTGGGAATCCGGCGCCCAGCCGATCGTGGTGCTCACCAAAGCCGATCTGGCGCACGATATTCCGCTCGAGGACGTCCGGGCCGCCGCGCCCGGGGTGACCGTGCTGGCGGTCAGCGCCGCCGGTGGGGTCGGCATGGACGTGCTGGGCTCGCTGCTGACCGGCACGGTCGCGCTGATCGGGCCGTCGGGCGCGGGCAAGTCCACGCTCGCCAACGCGCTGCTCGGCGCGGAGGTCTTCGCCACCCAGGCGGTGCGCGAGGGCGACAAGCGGGGCCGGCACACCACCGTGCACCGCGAACTGCGACCGCTGCCCGGCGGCGGCACGCTCATCGATACGCCCGGACTGCGTTCGGTCGGTCTCTGGGATGCCGCGGAAGGACTGGGCCGCACCTTCAGCGATGTCGAATCCCTGTCCGCCGAATGCCGTTTCGCCGACTGCGAGCACCGGACCGAACCCGGTTGCGCGGTACTCGCGGCCATCGAGTCGGGTGCGCTGCCGCAGCGCCGACTCGACAGCTACCGCAAGCTGAGCCGCGAGAACGACTGGCTGGCCTCCCGCACCGACGCCCGGCTGCAGGCCGAGCGCAAGAAGGTGTGGAAGGACATCAACAAGAGCCAGCGGCGGATGTACAAGGAACGCGGCGGCAAGCAGCGCTGAGGATTCGCCCTGCCCAGCCACGACCGACACCGTGGCCGGGCGGCGCCCGCACGTCGGCTCTCGCGACCGACCTCATCGAGCCGGCATCCGGTCGATCAGTAGGTTGGTGGTGTGAGTGCCGACCCATTGCCGACGCGCGGCCCGGCGGCCGTGCGCCGGCGGGCCGGCAGTCGGCTGCGGGCGCTCCCGGGGAGCATCGGCTATCTGCTGGTCGGCGGCGTTTCCGGGGCCGCGGCCACGGTGGCCCTGGTCGGCCTGGTGTTGGTCGCGGCCACCAGCCTCCTGGGCGTGGGCATTCCGGCGATCCCCGAATTCCTGCGACTGATCCGGCCGCTGACCGGGTTCGAACGGCGGCGGGCGGGGAAACGGCTGGGCGCGCCGATCCGGGTGGCGTATCGGCCGATGACCGGGGGTTTGCGGGAGCGGCTGACGGCTGCCCTGCGGGATCCGGCGAACGGCCGCGATATCGCGTGGCTGTGGCTGCACGGGGTGTCCGGCACGGTGGTGGCGCTGCTGGCGGTCGGGCTACCGTGGGGCGCACTGAATCAGCTCGCGATTCCGGTGTATTGGCGGATCGTGCCTCCGGGCACGGTCGAGAGCTTCGGTTTCGTCGTCGATTCGTGGCCGCTGGCGGCGCTCAGCGCCCTGATCGCGATTCCGCTGGCGGCCTTGGTTCTTCAGTTGCCGACCGTGGCCCGGTGGCAGGCGGTGCTGGCCCGGGCGCTGCTCGGACCGGCGTCGGGCGCCGAGCTCGCGGTCCGGGTGGCGGAACTGACCGCGACACGCGCGGCCGCGCTGGACGCCCACGGGGCCGAACTGCGGCGCATCGAACGGGATCTGCACGACGGTGCGCAGGCGCGGATCGCGGCGGTCATCATGCAGCTCGGTCTGGCCGATCAACTGCGGCAACGGGATCCGCGCGCGGCGGACGAGCTGGTGCGCAAGGCCCAGGACACGGCCGAGGCCGCGCTCGCCGAATTACGGGACGCGGTGCGCGGCATCTACCCGCCGGTGCTCGCGGATCGTGGCCTGACGAGCGCCATTTCGGCCCTGGCCGCCCGCTCACCGATCCCGTGCACCCTCGATGTCGACGGGGAGGCGAGTGCCCCGATCGGGCGACGGCCGGCGGCGGTGGAGGCGGCCGCGTATTTCGTGATCGCCGAAGCGCTGACCAATGCGACCAAACATTCCGGGGCGCAACAGCTTCGAGTCGGCCTCGGGGGTACCGCCGAGGTCCTGACCGTGGAGGTGCACGACGACGGTGTCGGAGCGGCGGTCGAAGCCGAGGGCGGCGGACTGGCCGGAATCCGGCGGCGGGCCCAGGCGCTGGACGGCCGGATGCTGCTCAGCAGCCCGCCTGGCGGACCTACCGTGGTGCGGGTGGAGCTGCCGTGTTGATCGTGAGGGAAGCGGTGATGGCGTCATGCGGGTGGTGATCGCCGAGGACGACGCGTTGCTGCGCGAGGGACTGGCGCTGTTGTTGAAGACCGCCGGTATCGATGTGGTCGCGGCCGTCGACAATGCCGACGACTTTCTGCGGGTGGTCACCGCCGACCGGCCCGACGCCGTGGTGGTGGATGTGCGGATGCCTCCCACCTACACCGACGACGGGCTGCGGGCGGCAGTGCGCGCCAGGCAGATTCATCCCGGCCTGCCGGTGCTGGTGCTCTCGGCCTGGGTCGAGGACAGCTACGCCGCCGAACTGCTCGGCGACGGGGCGGGCGGGATCGGATATCTCCTCAAGGAGCGGGTCGGGAAGGTGGATCGCTTCCTGGATTCGCTGCGCCGGGTCGCTGAGGGCGGAACCGCCATGGATCCCGAGGTGATCTCGCAACTCCTGGTGCGGCGCAGGACCGACGATCCGCTAGCGGGCCTCACCCCGCGCGAGCGGGAGGTGCTGGCGCTCATGGCCGAGGGGCTCGACAATGCCACCATCGCCGAGCGCCTCGTGGTCACCGAAGGCGCTGTGCTCAAACATATTCGGAGCATCTTTGCCAAGCTGGGGCTGTTCGCCGACGAGGTCGGGCACCGGCGGGTGCTGGCCGTGCTCGCCTATCTGAACGCCGGATGATCAGTCGCGGCAGGTGAGGTCCGCGCCAGGCAGCGTACCGTCCCGGAGATAGGTGTTCACCGCGTCGTAGACGCAGGCGTTCGGGTAGCGGCCGAAGATCGAGTGGATGGCCACATTCTCCAGGGTGACCAGGCGCGAGGCCGTCAGCGCCCGGTGCATGCCCAGCGCCCCCGCGTAGGCGGTGCGGGTGTCACCCGTGGACTGGATGATCAGCGCGGGCACGGAATTGCCTATCACCGTGGGCGATTCAACTGGCGGAGGCCAGAAGGCGCAGGGGCTGATGTTCTCGGCGAGGGCGGCGAACACCGGCTGGGTCGCGCGGGCCGCTTCGATATTGCGCAGATACCACCGCGGATCTCGGGGCACGCCGACATCGCCGCACAGCACCGCCATCTGCGGCGAGGAGTCCCGCGGCCGGGCGCGCAGAATGACGTCGAGCTTCGCGGCGAGATCATCGTCCGGGGTGACCCGCACACCCGCCGCGGCATCGGTGAGTTCCCGAATCTGCCTGGCGGCCAGCGGATATTGATTCGGAGAGTCGAAGGCAATGTAGAGCACCAGCGGCAGGTGATGCGCATCCACCTCGAAGTCGCCGATCCGCACCGGCTCGGCGGCGGCGCGCGCGATCAGGTTCTCCACACCCGCCCGCACCTCCGGGCCCGTCGCGCCCAGCCGGTATTCGTCCGCGTGGACGGCCGTCCACTCCGCCCAGGCGTCCAGCGCCGCCTCATTGGGTGGGCCCATCAGCTGCACCAGGCCCGATGCGCCGTAGCGGTCCGGGTCGACGGTGCTGTCCAGGACGAAGCGATCCGAACGTTCCGGGAACATCTGGGTATAGACCGCGCCCAGATAGGTTCCATAGGAGGTGCCGAGGTAGTTGAGCTTCTCCTCGCCGAGGACCCCGCGGATGACATCCATGTCGCGGGCGGTATTGCGAGTGGTGAAGTACGGCAGCCGATCTCCCTCGGCGGCGGCGCAGCGAGCCGCCAGATCGGCCTGGGTCGCGACGGATTCGGCGAAACCGTGGGCGTCGACCCCCGCGAACTGCAATCCGAAACCGGTGGGCCAGCGACAGTCCACGGCCGCGGACCGGCCCACGCCACGGGGATCCATGCCGATGAGGTCGTAGCCGGCCCGCACGTCGGCGGTCATGGCCTTGCCGGTGTCCACGAAATAGTCCAGGCCCGCACCGCCGGGGCCGCCCGGATTGGAGAGCATGACACCGCGTCGCCGCGCCGGGTCGGTGGCGGGGATTCGGGAGATGGCGACGGTGGTCGTACGTCCCTGCGGCTCGGCGTAATTCAGGGGGACGGTGATGTCGGTGCACTGCGCGCCCAGACCATCCAGCCCCGGTTCCGCACAGGACTGCCAGGTGAGCGCCTGGTGGTAGTAGCGGTCCAGGGGTTCGGCCGCGGCGGCGTGATCAGTGACGGCCGTGGTCGTGTAGGCCACCGCGCCGACGAGACCCGTGACGGCGAGCGCGGCCAGCACGCCGCGGGCGCCGGTCATGGTGCGGATGAGCATGGATGGTCCCCTGGTCATGAGCAGATGGCGGCGTTGAAGACCTGCGCCACCGCGTCGGCGGCGGCGTGGTCGGCCGGGAGTTGATTGACGACCACGACGACCACGGTGCCGTCCACGGCGACGCCGTTGCGGGTTTCGAAGCCCGGGATGCTGCCGCCGTGACCCCAGACCTCCTTGCCGCAGGAAACCGGTTGGCGGATCAGGCCGAGCCCGTAACCGGCGCCGGGCTCACCGCGGTCGAAGGGGACCGTTCGTCGCATCTGGTCCACTTGGGCGGCGGGCAGCAGTTTCCCGGTCAGCACGGCGGCGAAGAAGCGGTTCAGGTCGGCGGGGGTGGCCACCATCGCGCCGGCGGTGCCGGCCCAGGACGGGTCCAGGTCGGTGAAATCGGCGCGCGCGCCGTCGATGTCCTGGTACCCGCGCGGATGCGGGCCACGCATGGTCGTCTCGCCCGGATCCGGGAAGTAGGTATCGC
The DNA here is from genome assembly GCF_042732555.1 of Nocardia sp. NPDC059764. Taxonomy (NCBI): domain Bacteria; kingdom Bacillati; phylum Actinomycetota; class Actinomycetes; order Mycobacteriales; family Nocardiaceae; genus Nocardia; species Nocardia sp. NPDC059764. Next base: position 18,349 of record NZ_JBHWHH010000067.1, on the reverse strand, counting down.
GCAGGCCGAGCGGTTCCAGGATGCGGGCCGTGATCTCGGCCGCGGCCGGACGGCCGGTCACGGCCTCGATCAGCATGCCGAGCAGGATGTAGTTGGTATTGGTGTAGACCGAACGCGCGCCGGGCTCGAATCGCGGCGGCATCGACATGGCGATGCGCACCAGGTCCGCGGATTCGTAATGGGCCCAACGGATTTTCTCGGCATCGGGCCGCAACTGCGGGCTGCCCGGGTCCGGGGGCACCGCAGGATCGCCGGACGCGAGATAGTCGGGCAGGCCGCTGGTGTGCTGGAGCAGCTGACGCACCGTGACGCGGTCGCCGTCATTGCCATTGCCGCGCACCACACCCGGGAGATAGCGCTCGATCGGCGCATCAAGGTCGACCTTTCCCTCGGCCACCAGTTGCAGGACGACGGTGGCCACGAAGGTCTTGGTATTGCTGCCGATTCGGACCCGGGCGCCGTCACCGATGGGTGCGCCGGTCACGGTGTCGCCCGCGCCGGCGGTCAGGACCCGATGGCCGCCCGGGCCGTCGATGGTCACCTGCGCGGCCGGGAATCCGTGCTGCTGGACGAGATCGTCGAGGAGCCGGGCCAGCCGGGGGCCGAGGCCGCCGGGCCGGTCGGTCGCGGGGTCCTGGGTGGTGGTGCAGCCCTGGACGGCGAGCACGGCCGCCAGCGCCGCCCCGGCCACAGCGACGCGGCTCCGAGACCGTCGCAATGCGCTCATGGAAGAGATTCCTCCTGTTCGGACCGGGTTTTCCGGTCCTCTCGAGGCTAGGCAGGCGGCGCCCCCGAGCCCATGGCCCGCGCGCCCGGAATCGGGGTCGCGCGCGCGGGCCCCGAGGGGTAGCGCCAGCACTACATATATGCACCTAGTTGCATAGTGAGCACTCCCCGCCTACTGTCCGAGATACGAGGGTTTCTGCCCCGCCGAGCCACCCGGGCGCGGATGATCGGACACGGGGCGCATTCACGGACAGGAGCGGATCCATGACCGAAAAACCGAAGCAGCTGGCCGGACGGACCATGATCATGTCGGGCGGTAGCCGCGGCATCGGGCTCGAGATCGCCAAGCGGGCGGCGGCGGACGGCGCGAACATCACTCTGATCGCGAAAACCGATACGCCCCATCCGAAATTGCCCGGCACCATCCACACCGCCGCCGCCGAACTGGAGCAGGCGGGGGGCACCGTCCTGAAATACCTGGGCGACGTGCGTGACGACGAGGCGGTGGCGGACGCGGTGCGGCAGACCATCGCCAATTTCGGCGGGATCGACATGGTGGTCAACAACGCCTCGGCCATCGACATCTCCCCCACCGAGATCCTGCCCATGAAGAAGTACGACCTCATGCAGGACGTCAACTGCCGCGGTAGCTTCCTGCTGTCCAAGCTCAGCATCCCCGCGCTGCGGGATTCCGCTCAGGCCGGGCGCAATCCGCACATCCTGACGCTGTCGCCGCCGCTCAACCTGGACCCCAAATGGGCGGGCATGGCCCTGGGCTACACCATCTCCAAGTACGGAATGTCGCTCACCACACTGGGTTTGAGCGAGGAGCTGCGCAAGTACGGCATCGGCGTGAACTCCCTGTGGCCGCGCACCACCATCGCCACCGCGGCCGTCAAGAACCTGCTCGGCGGCGAGGAGATGATCTCCACCTCCCGCACCCCCGACATCTACGCCGACGCCGCCTACCTGGTCCTCACCTCCCCGGCCAAGGACACCACCGGGAACTTCTTCATCGACGACGAAGTCCTTGCGGCACACGGCATCACCGACCTCGACCAGTACCGCGTCACTCCCGGCGACGGCCCCCTCACCACCGACCTGTTCCTCTGACCTCAGCCGAACGCGACGGCCTCACGCTCGGCGCATTCCTTCAGCGTGAGCAATTGCTTGCGCATCATGAGGAAATCGCCGAAGACCGGTAGCGCCAGCAGCCAGGCGGGACCCCGGAATCGGACGCGCGCGTGCAGACGACTGCCCGCGCCGGTTTCGGGGCGCACCGCGTAGGTGACCGCTACGCTCTTGGCCCGCAACGTGATCTGCTCGCCGGGTGTGAAATCGGTCAGTTCGAAGACCGACATGACACGCTGGCCGACCGCGAGGTCGGTGAGTTCCGGATCGCGCAGCCGCGGGCTGCGGCGGCCGAAGTTGTCGAGCAGGTCGTAGCTGTAGGGGGCGGCGCGCAGCTGACAGAGCCAGGCGAAGACCAGGGGTGGGGGCGCGTCCACCGGAACGGCCCGATCACAGATCACCACGGAGCCGGAAAGCGCTGCGTCACAGGGCATGCGCGCGGACAGCTCGACGTCGGTGACGCCCCACCGCTGACCGGGGAGACTCATGCGGGCCTCCCCGCGGCGACCGAGATCCGGCGCAACATGTCGCGGACCACCAGGCGATGCATGCGGGAGTCGATGACCAGAGCCCGATAGATCCGGCCGTGGATGCCGGGGAAGGCGGCGTGGCTGATCGCGGTGAGACGGGTGCGGGTGGGGTCGACCTCGTCGAGCACGAAGGTCAGGCGGTAGCGGGAGAACCAATGGCGGCCCTTGGCGGCCAATCGGTGCGGCGGATCGGCCTCGTCGAGCACGAAACCGCGGGGCAGTGTGTTGAGGTCGTCAGGGTTTCCGCAGGTCGTGCGCAATAGTGCGGTCCACGTTGCGGCGCGATCGGCATTGATTACCCTGGAATGCTCATCGATATAGGGCAAACGCTCCATATAGAAGGAACGTACTAGTTCATGGCGCCTCCCCGCAAGCACGACACCGACGTGATCCTCGACGCAGCGCGCGCACTGGTGCTGCGCGACGGCCCTCGCGCGGCGAGCGTCGCCGCCATCGCCGAGGCCAGCGGCGCCCCCGTGGGCACGCTCTACCACCGGTTCGGCAACCGCAACGGCGTGCTCACCGAGGCGTGGATCCGGGCGCTGGACCGGTTCCAGTCCCGGGTGCTGGCCGCCGCGGCGGCGGAGGATCCGCTGGCGGCTGCGGTAGGCATGACCTCCGCCGCCGTGGGCTTCGGCCGGGACTGCCCCGACGACGCCAAGCTGCTGCTCAACCTGCGGCCCCGGGACCTGCTCGACGGCGCGCCCGACACCGAGTTCCGTGATCGCCTGGCGCGGATGAACGAACCCCTGTTCGCGCAGCTGGATCGCATCGCGAACGGCCTCTACGGCAGCGCCGGGCCCCGCGAGATCGACGCCGTCAGCCGCGCGGTCGTGGACCTCCCCTACGCCGCGCTGCGCCGCCACGCCCACGCCCCCGAACTCCCGGAGTGGCTGGAAGCCGATCTCGCCGCCGCCGCCCGCACACTGCTCACCGCGCCCTGACCGGCGACCCGGATTGGCGGACAGGCGTAATACCCACAGCGGAAATGAAACATGGCCCGGGACAGGATGTCCCGGGCCATGTTCAGCCGAATATCAAGCAGTCTTGTCGATTCCGTAGAGACGTTCCCAGTTCTCTCGACTGGTCAGCTCCGGCATCGCGCCCCGCCAGCGGCGCTGCAGGTCCGGCAGCTCCTTGCGGAGCTGACGCAGCACCCGGTAGGCGCGGATCAGCAGACGGCGGGCGGTTTCCTTGTCGCGCACGCGAACTCGGACACCGGACTGCGAGGCATCGGTGACGACCACGTGGTTGAACAGGCCGACGTGCCACCAGTGGGCGTCCTCGCGGGTGACCGCGACGGGGCCGGGGATGACGCGGCCGGTCCACTGGTTGAGCGCGCGCTTGTAGAGCACCAGCAGCGGGTGGCTGGGCTCGCCGCCCGCACGGCGGACGTGCAGATGCGCGTTGGGGACCCCGGAGGCGGTCGCCGCGTGCTTGGCGGTCTCCGGATAGTCGGAGCGGGAGCCGCGGGCCTTGGCCAGCGCCTCGATACCGCCGTCGCGCAGCGTCTCCGGGCCCTTCAGGTAGTCCTCGACGCCCTGCAGGGTGGTGTGCGCCAGGCCGTACTGCATGCCGACCAGGTACTCGGCGATCTCCCGGAACAGCTGGCGGGTGATCGCCTTGCCGTCCAGGTCGTGGTGCAGGGAGGACACGATGAGCGAGTTGCGCGAGGAGAAGTAGCGCGCCCAGTCGTCGAAGTCCTTCCAGTAGAAGTCGGCGTGCCACACGGCGGCATTGGGCAGGGTGACGGTGACGAAACCGTTCTCCCGCGCGCGCAGGCCGTATTCCACGTCGTCCCACTGGAAGAAGATCGGCACCGGCAGCCCGATCTTCTTGACCACCTCGGCCGGGATCAGGCAGGTCCACCAGGCCTGGTAGCCGGCGTCGACGCGGCGTTCCTGGTGCTTCTTCAGCATGGAGGTGTTGCGCAGCGCCTTGGCCACCTTCTGGCCGTGGCGCAGCTTGCCCAGATTCGTCTCTTCCGCACCGACATTGAGGAAGTCGGGGTTGAACAGGAACAGCATCTGCGCGCCCACCAGGGTGGGTTCCACGGTCAGATTGGCGAAGGCGTTGAGCCGCAACACCGTTTCCGGTTCGCACAGGATGTCGTCGTCCATGAGGATGACGTCGGCGTGCTCATTGGCGCCCGACACCTCGTAGAGGCCGCGGGTGAAACCGCCCGCGCCGCCGAGGTTGGGCTGCCGGATGTAGCGCAGCTTGTCGCCGAACCGGGGCTGGGTCTCGGTGAACAGCGCCTGGTCCTGGACCAGGTCGGTGCCCTGGTCGACGACGTACACGGCGTCGATGAGCGACAGCACGGTGGCGTCGGAGGCCAGCGCCGCAACGGTGTTCGCGCAGTCCTGGGCCCGGTTGAAGGTGCAGATGGCGATGGCCACCGGGCGCACCTGCTCGGGCGCGGCCGCGGTCCACTCCAGATCGGTGATCACGGCCTCACCGCCGAGCGCCTCGATCTCCAGCCAGATCGCGCCGCCGTCGATGTACATGTCCAGCGGGGCGAGCAGCGTCACCCGGCCGGTCTCCTTCACCACGGCGGTGTCCACCACCCGGCGGTGTCCGGCGATGTCGGAGGCGGCCAGCCGCACCCGCACCTTGCCGGTCACCTCGAGGGTCAGGCCCACCTCGACCTCGGTGACCTTGGTCCAGCGCTGCCAGTAGGAGGCGGCGAAGCGCCCGAAATAGGTATTGGTATTGACCGACGCGCCCTTCTCCAGGCGCAGGGTCCGCCGTTCCCGGGTGACCTTGCCCTTGGCCACGGCGTACAGGTCGTCGCTGATCTTGGGGGCGGGACCGGTGAAGATGCCGCGGGCCAGCACCATCCGCTCCGGCGCGGCGTGTTCCGCGCGCAGGGCCGCGGGCGCTGCCACGCTCTCCTGGTCCTCGGTTTCGGTCACGGCCTGCCCAGCCGACGCATCCATGAATCCCTCGACATCCTTTGAATACTTAGACACTGTGTCTTTGGCCCTCCGCTTCGCTGCGGGCGGGTTCGCGGCCTCTGGTCCCGATTCTTCCCTCCTCCGCTCCTCCGCTTCGCTCCCCCGCTCCGTCAGTCCAGAATCGGGACGGCCGCGAACATGGGAGTGAGCCGGTTGCACGATATCGGGTCGATCGGATCGGCGGTGGTCGGCGGTCACCGTCAACGGTCAATCACTATTCGTTCCCGAGGCCGGATTGGTGAAGACGAATTTCCCGTAGGCCCAGAATCGGAAGCCCATGGCCACGGCCTGACCGATCAGCGTGCCGGAAACGTTGTCCGCCAACGGACTGTCCAGTCCCAGCACATAGCGCGAGACGCCGAGACAGCTCAATTGCAGTCCGATGGCCATCACATTCAGCGCGGCATAGGTGAGGATGTGCCGGGCCCCGGTATCGCCGGCGTGATCGGAGTAGGTCCACCACTTGTTGCCGAAATAGGTGACCACCGTGGCCGCCCCGATCGCGATGATCTTGGCGACCAGCGGGAGGCGGAAGAACGGCCCCTCACCGCCCAGGAAGACCAGCAGGTTGTAGGTGCCCGCGTCGACGACGAAGCCGATCGCGCCGACCACCAGGAAGGCCCCGCCGCGCTGCAGCAGGCCCCGGACCTTCCCGGTCAGGGAAGTATTCGGCGACGATACGTTCACCGCCGTGGACTCGTTCGCAGACACCGGCCGACGGTACCCCAACCCCGCAGCACCCATATATCTGTGACGGTCGGGTACCCTCCCCGGTGTTCATATTCGCCTCCGATCAGAGGATTGACCGGGTGGACTCCACCGAGCTTCGTATAGCCGCCATCGTGCCGTGTCACAACGAAGAGGCCGCCGTCGCGAAGGTCGTCACCGACCTGCAGGCCGCCGTCCCGGGCATAGTCGTCTACGTCTACGACAACCTGAGCACCGACGCCACCGCCGACAAGGCGCGCGCGGCCGGGGCGATCGTGCGCACCGAGAACCGCAAGGGCAAGGGCAATGTGGTGCGCCGCGCTTTCGCCGATATCGAGGCCGATGTCTATCTGATGGTCGACGGCGACGACACCTACGACGCCGCCGCCGCGCCGGAGATGATCCGCACCCTGCTCGAGGGCCCCTACGACCACGTGCTGGGCGTGCGCCGCGAGGTCGAGGCCGGGTCGGCGTACCGGGCCGGGCACGAGACCGGCAACAAGGTGCTCAACGGCGTCGTCGGCAAGGTGTTCGGCGAGAACGTCGAGGACATGCTCAGCGGCTACCGGGTCTTCTCCCGCCGCTTCGTGAAGTCGTTCCCCGCGGTGTCGCGCGAGTTCGAGATCGAGACCGAACTGACCGTGCACTCGCAGCACCTGGGCGTCCCGCAGACAGCTGTGCCGGTCGGCTTCCGGGACCGGCCCGCGGGCAGCGAGTCCAAGCTGCGCACCTACAGCGACGGCTTCAAGATCCTGCGCTTGATCGTCGGCCTGGCCCGGCACGAGCGGCCGGTCGCCTTCTACGGCCTGTTCGGCACGCTGTCCTGGCTGGTCTCGCTGGTGCTCATCACGCCGATAGTGATCGAGTTCTACGAGACCCACCAGGTCCCGCGTTTCCCGACCCTGTTCCTCGGTTTCACCCTGCTGCTGCTCGGCAGCCTGGCCTGGACCGCCGGCCTGATCCTGGACGGCATCCGCCGCTCCCGACACGAGGCGGCCCGCCTGATGTATCTGCGGTACGCCGCGGTCGGCGAGACCGAACCCGGCGGCCACTCCGGCGGTTCGGTTCGATGACGGAGAGCACCACCATCGCGACGCCCGAGAAGATCCCCGCCGAACCCGAACCCAGTGCCGCGCGGCCCGACTCGAAGACCGCCGGTCTGCGTCGCGCCGCGATCGGCGTCGAACGCCGATTCGGTTCGGCCGCCGTGGCTTTCGTGCTCATCGCGGGCGTCTTCGGCGCGGTGTGGTCGGTGCTCACGCCCCCGTTCTGGGGCCACGACGAGATCACCCAGTTCGGCCGCGCCTACCAGGTCTCGCACGGCGGCTTCCTGCCGCAGAAGATCCATGACGACCGCGGCCCGGCCTGGGGCGGCGACGTGCCCGTCAGCATCGACGCGCTGATGAGCTACGCCTTCGCCGACTACCAGGACAACCCGGACGAGCCGGAGCCCATGGTTCTGGACCCGCACGTCTACGACCAACTCGGCGCGGCCGCCGTCTCGGCCGACACCACGCCGGTGTGGTTCACCAATACCGCGGCCTACTCCCCGATCCCGTACCTGCCGCCCGCGGCCGGGATCCGGATCGCCGAGGCCCTCGACCTGAACGTCGGCGGCATGGTGCTGGCCACCCGCTGGGCCGGACTGCTCGCCTACCTGCTGATCGTCGGATTCGCGCTGCGCGTGCTGCGCGGGCACCGGGTGCAGTGGCTGGCCTTCACCGTCGCGGTGCTGCCCATCGCGCTGTTCCAGGCGGGAACCGTCACCGCGGACACCGTCACCAACGCGCTCGCCCTGCTGGTGTCGGCGCTGGTGGTGAAGGGCCTGTTCCTCGGTGAGCGGCTGAGCAAGCCGGAGACGGTGGCCGCGCTGGCCACCACCGTGCTGCTGCCGGTCTGCAAGCCGACCTACGTGCTGATCGCCATGCTCACCGTGCTGATCCCGGCCCGCCGCTTCGGTTTCGGCGACGGCGAGCGGGTCGCGGTGTGGCAGCGGGTGCTGCCGTGGGCGGCCGCCGGGCTCGGCGCGGCGTCCTTCGCGGGCTGGATGAAGATCGCCGCCCCGACCGGTGACGGCATGAGCCTGATGCGGCCCGAGAAGCAGTGGGGCACGGTGCGCCCCGGCGACCAGCTGCACGGCATCCTCAGCGATCCGTTCCACTTCCTGCGCGTCTTCGGCGACAGCATCGCCCGCCGCGACCAGCACTGGTTCACCCAGTTCTTCGGTGAGCTCGGCTTCTCCTACGTGGAGGTGCCCGCCCTCACCATCCTGGCGGCGCTGCTGGCCTTCGGCATGAGCCTCGGTGCGGCCGAGCGCTTCTCGCCGGCCGGCGCGGACCGCAAGAGGACCTGGCTGGTGCTGCTGACCATCGCGGCCAGCGTGGCCATGATCTACGTGACGCTGTACATGTCCTTCACGCCGGTCGGCTACTTCATCATCGACGGCGTGCAGGGCCGCTACTTCGTGCCGCTGGCGGTGCTGGGCCTGGCGGTGCTGCTGCGCTGGGTGCCGCTGCGGCTCGCCGACGCCGCGGGCCGGGCGCCGGCGCGGGCGGCGGCGTTCACCGTGATGGCGGCGACCTCGGTGGCGCTGATCGCGGCCGCGGTGAAGTACTCCACCCTGGTCTGGGGCTGACCCGAAACATCCGTGACCTGCAACGATCAACGCCGGGGCGAATTGCCCCGGCGTTGCTGTTCAGGTAGGTCAGGACCGGTCTAGATCACCTTTTCGCCCGCGTCGGCGTACGCGGATTCGGTCGCGGCCTTCTGTGGCCGCCACCAGGATTCGTTGTCCCGATACCAGTCGACGGTGGCTGCCAGGCCCTTGCGGAAGTCCCGGTACTCGGGTTCCCAGCCCAGTTCGGTGCGTAGCAGCGAAGCGTCGATGGCGTAGCGCAGATCGTGGCCCGGGCGATCGGTGACGTGGTCGAAATCGTCGGCGGCGCGGCCGAATGCCTCCAGGATCAACTCCACCACGGACTTGTTGTCGCGTTCGCCGTCGGCGCCGATCAGATAGGTCTGGCCGATTCGCCCGCGCTCCAGGATTTCCCAGACCGCGCTGTTGTGGTCGTCCACGTGGATCCAGTCCCGCACCTGATGTCCGGCGCCGTAGAGCCGGGGCCGGACGCCGTCGATCAGATTGGTGATCTGACGCGGGATGAACTTCTCCACATGTTGGTAGGGCCCATAGTTGTTGGAGCAGTTGGAGATTGTGGCCCGCACGCCGAAGGAACGCACCCAGGCGCGGACCAGCATGTCACTGGAGGCCTTGGTGGCCGAATAGGGACTCGACGGGTTGTAGGGCGTGTTCTGATCGAATGCCGCCGGATCGTCGAGTTCCAGGTCGCCGTACACCTCATCGGTCGAGATGTGGTGGTAGCGCACCTGGTGGCGGCGCACGGCCTGGAGCAGCGAATAGGTGCCGACGATATTGGTCTGGACAAAGGGCCACGGGTCGGCCAGCGAATTGTCGTTGTGTGATTCGGCGGCGAAATGCACCACCGCGTCCACACCCCCGACCAGGCGATCCACCAGCGCGGCATCGGCGATGTCGCCGTGCACGAACTCGATTCGGTCCGCGACCGGGTCGAGTGAGGCGCGGTTGCCCGCATAGGTGAGTTTGTCCAGCACGGTGACGTGGACACCCGCGCGCCGCGTCACCGTCTGGTGAACGAAGTTCGCGCCGATGAAGCCGGCCCCGCCGGTTACGAGCAATCGCACACCGAAACACTACGACGGCCGGGGTGAACGCCGCCGGTGGGTCCTGGAAGTTGCGGTCCATACACCAGCCTGGCGCGCTGGGTGCGCGGAATCGGTCATCACGCTGAAACAAATGCACGTAATTGAAACCAGGCCACTCGGTCGAAATGTCGGAATTCCGCGTCGGAACCGTGACATTCATCCGCGCAACGTCTCGACATAGCACGCGACGCGTGTGACCTTTATCACTCGACAGGCGAGAGATGGAACCCGGCAAGAGAATCAGCCTGCGCGAAAACCTTTCATACGCAGGACTTTTCCAATACCTTGCCATCGGCACGATCGTCATGGTGAACAGAATTTGAACGAACGGTCACAACGGGTTCACCGCTCGTTAGCTGTCCTCCATTTCGATTCGTGTTGTCCCCCCGAGCTCTTCGATGAGGTTTCAACACATGCGTCTCAAGAACTTCACCGCGGTTTCCGCGCTGGTTATCGCTGCCATGGGCATCACCGCCGGCACTGTGAACGCCGCCCCCGCCGAGGAGGCTGGTGCGATCCACTACACCGCCACCGCCACCGAGACCAACAGCATCATCCACACGGACGCGGGCTCGCTGGTCGTCGAGAACGGCGTCTTCGAGATCAAGGCCGCCAACGGCACCGTCGTCGCCGGCATGCCGCTGTCCTTCAAGGTGAACGATTTCACCTTCCCGATCGCTGCGGAGATCTCCGACCGCACCGCGACCCTGACCCCGCAGTACGACATGGCCCACGCGACCTACACGCCCGACAACCTCAAGGACGTCGCGCTGCCCTATGAGGACCAGGCTCCGTGGAAGTCGGACTACGACCGTGAGCTCGCCGCCTGGAACCGCATGAAGGACACCATCGGCCTGGGCGCCACCGTCGCGAGCCTGGTCGGCGGCCTGGGTGGCGCGGCCGTCGGTTGCGCCATCGGTGGCGTGGTCTTCGCCGCCGCGACCGCACCGCTGGCCACCATGTTCGGTGTCGGCCCGCTGGCCGGCTGCTTCATCGGCGCCAGCACCGTCGGCTTCCTGGGCACCATCGCCGGCAACCTGTTCATCACCGCTCCGGTCGCCATCGCCGCCGCGATCCAGTACTTCACCACCATCAACGGCCCGCACATCGCTCCGGCCCCGGCCAAGTAGACCGCAGCACGGTAGAGCGAAACCCCCGCCCGGGCTCCATCCGGGCGGGGGTTTCGTCTGTCCGGGCACAGGTGTCCGCGCCGGAACAGATGTGGGGCCCGGGTTCATTCGCCCCGAGCCCCACATCATCGAAACACGCTGTGCGTCTCACCTACTCATTCCGGGTGCCCTGCCGGATCACGCGGTGCGCGCGATCTGCCCGGACTCGAGGCGTTCGCGGACGAACCGCGCCACGTGCGCCAGGGCGGCCCGGCTCTCGGGCATATTGGGGAAGATGGCCGGGAACGCGTGCACCTGGCCGCGCCAGATCGCCAACGTGGCGGGCACACCCGACTGGGCCATCCGCTGTGCCATCACCTCGCTGTCGCGGCGCAGCACCTCGTCCTCGGCGATGATGAGCAGGGCGGGCGGCAGACCCGCGAGCACATGGTTGACCGGCGACATCAGGGGATCCAGGCAGCCGTCGACCTCCGCGCCGATCTTCACCGCGGATTCCAAGGCGGACAACGGGATCAGCGCGTCGCGGTGGTAGTTGGGGTGGGCGCGCTTCTCGGTGCAGTCCAGGTCCAGCGCGGGGCTCAGCCCGACCAGACCGGCCGGGACCGGGAGTCCGGTGTCGCGGGCGCGCAGGGCGGTCGCGAAGGTCATGTAGCCGCCGGCGGAGTCGCCCGCGAACACCACGCGTCCGGCCGAAACCCCGTGTGCCAGCAGCCATTTGTAGGCGGTCAGGCAGTCGTCGACGGAGCCGGAGATGTCGGTCTTGGGCAGCTGCCGGTATTCCACGCTGACCACCGGCAGTCCGGTGCGCCGGGCGAGGGACGCGACCACCGGGCGGTGGGTGTCGAGGCCGCACAGGAAGAAGCCGCCGCCGTGCATGTACAGCACCGCGCCGTCGCGCAGTGACCTGCCGGCCCCGGCGGGCCGCACGATCTCGATGCGGAAGCCCGTGAGCCGCACTTCCTCCCGCTCGACGCCGCGCGGGTTGGGGCGCAGTTTGGCGAGGCTGTTGATCACGGTGCTGACGACCGGCATCGAGCCCACGGTGACCGTCGCGCGGTCGCCGGCGGGCCGGATCACGGTCCGGGAGAAGGCGGTCAGGGTGCGCGCGGCGGCGCTGATACGGTCCGGGTTCTCGACTTCGTCGCGGGCCACAGTCCCGTCATAGGGCAATGCCATCGCGCACCTACCTCGTTGTTGGCGCGCCGAGCCGTTCGACCGGAGGGACCGATTGGCTGGCTCGGCACCCGGCGCGCGGAGAGTCGGCGCTGACATCTCACATAGCGTTGTTTCAGAACACCATGGGAACGTGACCTACGCAACAGTTATCGCCGAATTGGCATGCCCATAAACGAACGTGATCGATCTGAGTTCCAGTCGGAACCTGACCGCCACGGTTCGCGGCAGAACTGGCAGACTGTCGTGACATGCGTGGAATCATCCTGGCCGGGGGCACCGGATCGCGGTTGCACCCGATCACGCGCGGGGTGAGCAAACAGCTGGTCCCGGTGTACGACAAACCGATGGTGTACTACCCCCTGTCCACCCTCATGCTGGCGGGGATCCGGGACATCCTGGTGATCACCACCCCCGAGGACGCGGACGCCTTCACCCGGCTGCTCGGCGACGGCAGCCGCTTCGGGGTGAACATCTCCTACGTGGTGCAGCCCGAGCCCGACGGCCTGGCGCGCGCCTTCGTGCTCGGCGCCGATCACATCGGCAACGACAGCGCGGCACTGGTGCTGGGCGACAACATCTTCCACGGCCCCGGCCTGGGCACCCAGCTGCAGACCTTCCACAACCTCGACGGCGGCGCGGTCTTCGCCTACCGGGTCTCCGACCCCACCGCCTACGGCGTGGTCGAGTTCGCCGACGGCCGGGCCATTTCCATCGAGGAGAAGCCGGCCCGCCCGCGCTCCAACTACGCCATCCCGGGGCTGTACTTCTACGACAACGACGTGCTCGCCATCGCCCGCGACCTGAAGCCCTCGGACCGCGGCGAATACGAGATCACCGACGTCAACCGCGTCTACCTGGAGCAGGGCCGCCTGCACGTGCAGGTGCTGCCCCGCGGCACCGCCTGGCTCGACACCGGCACCTTCGACTCCCTGCTGGACGCGGCCAACTACGTGCGCACCATCGAGGAACGCCAGGGCCTGAAGATCGGAGTGCCGGAAGAGGTGGCCTGGCGGCTCGGCTTCATCGACGACGATCAACTCGCCCGGCTGGCCGAACCCCTGGTGCGCTCGGGCTATGGAAAGTACCTGATGGACCTGCTGGGCCACGGGCGAACCTGGGAGTAGGCATGCGGATTCGGGAACTGTCGGTGCCGGGTGCGTGGGAGTTCACCCCCCGGCTGCACGGAGACGACCGCGGCGTCTTCTACGAGTCGTTCAAGGCCTCGGAGTTCGAGAAGGCGACGGGCCGGCCCTTCGATCTGCTGCAGGTCAATATCTCCACCTCGGCAGCGGGCGTGCTGCGCGGCATCCACTACACCGAGACCCCGCCCGGCCAGGCCAAATACGTGACCTGCGTGCGCGGCGCGTTCCTGGATGTGGTGGTGGACCTGCGTCGCGACTCCCCGACCTTCGGGACCTGGGACGCGGTGGTGATCGACGATGTGGAGCGCAAGTCGGTGTTCCTGGCCGAGGGTCTGGGGCACGCGCTGCTGTCGCTGGAGGACAACTCCACCGTGAACTACCTGTGCTCGCTGGAGTACTCCCCCGAATTCGACCGGGACCTGGACGCTTTCGACCCGGACCTGGCCATCGCCTGGCCGACCGTGGGCCGCGACGGCGAGCCGCTCACCTTCGTCCGCTCCGACAAGGACGCAGCGGCCCCGAGTCTGGCGGCGCTGCAGTCAGCCCGCTGAGCATCTCCCAAAGAACCTGGGGCCCGCCACTTCCGTGACGGGCCCCAGATTTATCGGGAGGTGACAACTGATTTCGCGAGGATCCGGGTAACTCATCGGGTACGGCCAAGGTTGGTTCGGCACCCAACCGCCGGCCCGCATCAGCGACGGGTGACGGCTCTCTGCCGTGCGCTGAAGGCGCGGAGAGGCGGCACTGCCGTGAGCGCGACCAGGGCGCCGACGATGGCGACGCCCGCGGCGAACTGCAGGCCCGGCCGGTAGGTGTCGAGCATGGTGGCCGGGGTCGGGTGGCTGGGCACCGACGAGGTGACGATGGCGGTGGTCACCGCGAGCACGATGGCCGCGCCGACCTGCATGGCGGTCTGCAGCACACCGGCCGCCAGGCCCTGCTCGTCATCGTCGATACCGCTGGTGGCCTGGATGTTGATGGCCGGGAAGCCGACCCAGCCGATGCCGACCAGCAGCACCGCGGGCAGCAGCACGGTGAGGTAGTCCGGCGCGGTGTCGATGCGCAGGTACAGCAGGTAGCCGATGCCCATGATCACCATGGTGATCGCGATGATCGGGCCGGTGCCGAAGCGGTCGACCAGCTTGTCGGAGACGAAGGCCGAGGCGACCACCAGCAGACCGACCGGCAGCAGCGCGAGCGCCAGCTTCAGCGGCGACCAGCCGAGGGTGTCCTGCAGGTACAGCGTGGTGATGAACTGCCAGCTGAAGTACGAGCCGCCGACCGCGATGATGGCCAGGCTGGCCCGGACCAGGGTGCCCTTGCGCAGGATGCCCAGGCGGACCAGCGGGTAGCGCACCTTGTTCTCGACGTAGACGAAGGCGGCGGCGAGCACGGCGACCGCGACGAACGAGCCGATGGTGCGGACCGAGGCCCAGCCCGCGGCGGGCGCGGAGACGACGGTGTAGACCAGCAGCAGCATGGTGGCGGTGGACAGCAGCGCGCCGAGCAGGTCGTGGCCGCCCTCTTCGGCGGGCTTGTCCTTGGGGACCAGGAAGTACGCGGCGGCCAGGGCGGCGAGCGCGATCGGGACGGGCAGCAGGAAGGTCCAGCGCCAGCCGAGCCCGGTCATCAGACCGCCGAACAGCAGGCCCATGGAGTAGCCGCCCGCGCCGAAGACGGTGTAGATGGACAGCGCCTTGTTGCGGGCCGGTCCCTCCGGGAAGTTCGTGGTGATGATGGACAGGCCGGTGGGCGCGGTGAACGCGGCGGCCAGGCCCTTCACGAAGCGGGTCAGGATGAGCAGCGCCGGCGAGCTCACCAGCGCGCCGGCCAGCGAGGCCAGGGCGAAGACGGCGAGGGCGATCAGGAAGACCTTGCGGCGGCCCAGCAGGTCGGCAGTGCGGCCGCCGAGCAGCAGCAGGCCGCCGTAGCCGAGCACGTAACCGCTGACCAGCCACTGCAGGGTGGAGGTTTGGATGTCGAGTTCGGTGCCGATCGAGGGCAGCGCGACGCCGATCATCGAGACGTCGAGGCCGTCGAGGAACAGCACGATGCACAGGGTGATGAGCATGCCCCAGAGCCGGGCGGTCCACTGCGTGGTGTCGGCCGCGGTGCTCACTGCGGGGCGGATCTCGGTGGAAGTCACGAGAGAGGACGGTACATGCGTACGCATCAAATGCACAAGCATTTAATGCGGTGGCATGATTCTGCCGGAGCGACTAAGATGACCCCTATGCCGAAGCCGACAGTGCCCGTCGACCGGCCTGTGACAACGTCTTTCGAGACGTCGGGGCTGGTGGGTGAGTGGCGCGAGCTCCTGACCCGGCACGCGTCCACCTCGTGCGCCCTGGAGAAGGAACTGCAGGGCCGCCACCACATCGGGCTCAGCGAATTCGAGACCCTGGACCGCCTCATCGAAACCGGCAGCGACAGCTACAAGATGAGCGATCTGGCCAATGACATCTACCTCAGCCAGAGCGCGCTCTCGCGCACCGTGGCGCGGCTGGAACGCGACGGCCTGGTGGATCGCACGCTGTGCACCAACGATCGGCGCGCGATCTTCGTCTGCGTGACCGAAAAAGGGCGCGAACTGCACAGGCAGGCCGCGCCCACGCACCGTGCGGTGCTGGCCCAGACTCTGGGCCGGTGAACCGGCGCCCTAGAGCGCCGCGCGCACCGACTCGATGATCGGAAGCGCGTCCACCGCGATGGAACTCACCGAGGCGAAGGCCTCGCGGTAGCGGGCCACCTCGGGCTCCTTGTCGAGATACGAGGAACCGGTCAACGACTCCACGTACACCACCGGCGGTTCGGTGGGTTCGCCTGCGGCGGTGGGGAATTCGAGCAACACGAACCGGCCCGCGTCCATGCCGTTGTGGTAGCCGCACTCGGCGCGCAACAGGCGCAGCCGGACATTGGACAGCTCGCCGAGCTTGTGCAGCCGGTCGAGCTGGCCGCGGGTCACCTCGTCACCGCCGACGCGGTGCCACAGCACGGCCTCGGAGATCACCACGTCCAACTGGAGCGGCGAATCGGCACGGGTGAGCAGGGATTGGCGTGCGGTGCGCACCCGGACCCGGCGGTCCAGCTGCTCGGGCGAGATGCAGGGGTAGGCCCCCGCCAGCACCGCGCGGTAGTACTGCTCGGTCTGCAGCAGCCCGGGGACCAGCTCGTTCTCGTAGCTGATCAGCTTTCCGGCGGCTTCCTCGAGCCCGATGTAGACCTCGTAGCCCTCGTCGATCACATCGCTGAACTCGGTCCACCAGCCGCGGGCCTTGGTCTCGCGGGCCAGCGCGGTGAGCGGTTCGATGGCGTCCTCCGGCGCACCGTAGATCCGGCACATGGCCTCGACATCCAGACTGCGCAACGACGTCTGACCGGTTTCGATGCGCCAGATCTTGGCCTCGGACCATTCCAGTCGCTGCGCCGCCACCCGGGTCGTCATGCGCGCGCGATTTCGCAGGTCGCGCAGGTGTCGGCCGAGCTGCCGGCGCGGCACGGTCGATCCGGTAATCCCCTGCGGTAGAGCCATTCGTCCCCCTATACCAGTGTTGCGATCGCATTGTTGCACAGGAAAACTCAGCGATCCATGGACGCGGGACACGCTCCCGGCGGAGACGTAACGGGCCGTTGCCCAGGCTACTTCCGGGAAGACCGTCGGCGGAAGCGCCAGAATTGCACTGCCTGAACATCTTTGGACAGCTGATTGACCGGTTCCGCCACATCCGACAACGCCTGGAACAGATCGTCGGCCATATCGGAAATGCGCTCGACCCGCGCCGCCAGCCGGGACGCGTTGAGCACGAACTCCAGCAGCAGGCGCACCACCGCGGCGATCACCAGGCCCAGCGGCACCGCGAACACCACCGCGAACACGATTCCCAGCCAGGCCGAGATTCGCCACAGCCCTACGGTTCCCACGATCGGGATGGTGAAGGCGCCGGCCAAGCCCAGCAGATACGCCAGCGGCAGCAGCGTGCGGGTGGCGGCGTGGTGAAACTGCAGGTCCAGCAGGGCGCGGGCGGCATCCACGCTCCACGCGCCGAAAGCTCCTGGGCTGGTGAAGGGTTCGACCGGTTCCTCGGGGTCCTCTTCCTCGGCGAGCCGCCGGGACATGCGGCGGGTGGCGGCCTCCTTGAAGGCGGCCCAGCGGCCCTCCTCGATGAGCTCCTCGAGCTTCTCGAACTCCTCGAGTTCCGACTCCCCCGGCTGTTCGGCCATGCCGACGATCTCCTCTCCCGCAGACCCGTTCGGCCGATTCTGTGTCTCCGGTTTCGGCCGATTCAGTGTCTCCGGTAACGCCGGAGGCCCGCACGACGAGAGAGTGTGTTGTAGAACACGTCACGCCGGCGGGCTGATGACGGGCTCCGAACCGAGCGATAGCGCCCTTGACGCGTCGTCGCAGGCGAGAGCCGGTCCGGTAACCGGTTGTCGCAGAGGAGCCAAGGCCACTTTTCGGTCGAAACGGACTGGACACACGACGTTCTGCAAAGAAACCGGACTCGCGGTGAAAAAGGGTGTGTAACGCCCCGAACCCCCCGCTCCGATACGCCACCAGAGCAGGAACTAGATCTACCGGGGAATGGAGAAACCAGTGCGTACGACGTTTTCGTCAGCCGTTGCGGAATCTGCGCAGGACTACATCCAGCGCGGCTGGACGGTCGCCGAAACCGCCAATGGCGTCTGCCTGGTCACCGACGAGAACATCGCGGGCATCGAGGTCACCGGCGACACCGCCGCCTTCGTGCGCCGCTACCTGCGGGCCAACGACCTGACCGGCCCGGTCATCGAGATCCCGGGCGCCGAGCGCCGCGAGATCCACCTCGTCACCGGCCTGGCCAAGGCCGCACGCGCCATCGAGGCGCTGCGCGACGCCGGCGTGGTCGTCTACTCCGACGGCGCGGGCATCCCGCTGCCGCCGAGCAAGCTGTCCGCCGGTGCGGCCTGCTGGGGCGTCGCCCCGCACGAGGCCCGCTGGATCCCGCCGGTGGTCGCCATCGCCGCGGGCGTCCGCGCCGCCGCCAAAGGAGCCCTGCCGCAGGCGACTCGCATCGCCTCCTGACACCGGCTCCACGAACGACTCGAAACCCGCGAGTGCTCCCCGGCAC
>NZ_JBHWHH010000066.1:0-35234 GCF_042732555.1 Nocardia sp. NPDC059764 | reverse complement strand
CCAGCGCGGGGCCCAGGATTCCCAGCGCTGGAAGTTGATCACGAAACGGCAGCCGTTCAGCAACGAAACCATGTTTACGCGCGTTAAAACATGGGTATCCAACTATTCGTGGACCGAGGACTGAAGAATGCACGTCCCCGGTACCGGAAATTGGGTCCTGACGACTGGGTCGAACGGCTGATCGTAGGGATGCTCTTCGCGGTATCGGCGATGGGCGTATACGTACTGACCGGCGCTTTGATGCCTTCGGTCGCGATCGGCGTGCTGGTGGCCGCCGTCGCGATCGGAGTAGTCGCGATTCTCTGAGTGTGATCGTGAACGACTGATACCGAGGTGTGCGGGCCCAGGAGCCCGCGCACCTCGTTCAGTTCTCTCAACGCCCGCGAATCGTCCGCCGCCCGCGAATCACCTGTCGAAGCGCCCGTTTTCGAGGCCGGCGGTGAACGACGACCACTCCGCGGCGCCGAACACCAGCGCCGGCCCCTGCGGATTCTTGCTGTCCCGCACGCCGACCCGGCCCGCGGGCAGGAACGCCACTTCGACGCATTCCTTACCGGCCCCGCTGCGGCTGCTCTTGAACCAGCGGGCCCCGGAAAGCTCCACACTCATGCCGAATACTCCTTCGCCACCTGCCGCAGCAGGTTTCTGCTGTCCTGGACGTCCAACGCGCAGCGTTCCAGCCCGTCCTGGGCCCGGCGATAACGCTGAACGTCGCCCTGTCTCTCGAGATACAGATCGCCGGTGAACCCCTCCACGTAGACCACCGGGGGCTCCACCGGCTGCCCCTTGCTGTCGGATCCGAACTCCAGGATCACGAACGGGCCGGTCGAAAGTCCCAGCGGGACACCGGCGGCGAAGGGCAGGATACGCAGAACGACATTGGACCGGGTACTCAGTTCCGCCAAGTGCCGCACCTGCGCCGCCATCACCCTTGCACCTCCCACCAGGCGGCGCAATACCGATTCGTGCAACACCATGGCGATGGCGGCCGGGTGCATGCGCCGGGTGATCATGGCCTGGCGCTGCATGCGCAGCTGAACGCGCCGATCCACCTCGGCCGCCGTCTCTTCCGGGTATCCGAGCCGGTTCAGGGCCCTTGCGTAGTCGGAGGTCTGCAGCAGGCCCGGCACCAATTCCGATTGGTAGCAGGACAACTGCTGCGCGGATGCCTCCAAACCCACGTAGACGTCGAAGTTCTCGGGAATCAGGTCGCCGTAGGAGTGCCACCAGCTCTTGACGGCCGCCTGCTGCGCCAGACCCTTGAGTCCGTCGGCGATCTGGACGGGGATCCCGTAGATCCGGCACAGTTCCTGGATGTCGATGGTGCGGATGCGGTCCGCGTTGCCCTTCTCCAGCCGCTGCAGGGTGCTGGCGCCCCACTCCATCAGCTTGGCGGCCTCGGCGATGGTCAATCCTGCCTGGATACGCCAGTCCCGTAGGTAGCGGCCGAGCTGGCGGCGCGGCAAGGTGGATGACGCGGGACCTTCTGACACAACACGCTCCATTCGCGTTCGCGGGCATGGATCGGGGGACGCGAGGTTCGTCCACTATGGAGAATCGTCCTCTCCCAAGTGGATTCGCTGCTGGGAATTCGCGCAATTTTGCGTTCTCCTTGTCGAAATTCGCCCGCTTGGCGTCTGCTCGTGGTGTGCTAGATGTGTGCCCGGAGCGGTGTAGCTAGGCCCCTTTCCTTTCCTGAACCTCCGGGCACTTCAGGAACCAGCGGGAACGAGGAGTGGTCTGGACATGCAACTGACGTCCCTCAATTTGCACATCGCCGTTCTGTCGCGCTGCCGCCGGGATCCGGGGGTGATGACCGCCGAACAGGCGCACGCAGCAATGCAATTGCACCTCGATTGCACCGTGCAGACCTGCAAGGTGCGTCGCCGAGCCCGGGCCACCCTGGTGGAGGAGGGGCGGTGCGTGCTCGACGAGCGCGCGTTGCCATGACGGCCGTCGATCCGGCGCACTCGGGCTTCGACCGGGTCGTGTACCGGCTGTTGTGGCTGGTGCTCGACGCCCGTTCCACGCGCCATCGCACCCAGGAGATTTCGCGGCCGGGGACATACCGGGGAAGGCCCCCGGCCGCGATGAACGCTGCGGCACAGCGCTTTCGAACGCCCCGCGCCTAACCTCCGGGCAGCGGCGGTGTGATCCCCACCGCGTGCAGCAGCGCGGTTCGGCCCGTTCGTTCCACAGACGGCGGGCGGGCCGAACCGCACCCAACCCTCGGCGTGACGCTTACCCTGGAATCCATCGCACTATGCGCCCGGGGTGGAGGGGAACACCGTTGTTGGCCTTCGAAGAGCCGGCTATTCCGGTATGTCGGACTGCGTCGCTGGCGGATCTGGACGCCATTCGGGCGCTCGAGGTGGTCGAGTTCGAGCATCTCGCGTATCCGTATTTCGTGCTGCGGCAGTTGTTCGAATTACACGGAGCAAACTGGACGGTTGCTGAAGATGCGGGGGAGGTGTGCGGCTATGTCCTCACCGCCATCGACGGCGACAGCACGGCGTGGTTCCTCGGCTTCGCCGTGGCTTCCGCGTGCCGCGGGCGCGGTTTCGGCCGGGTCCTGCTGGAAGCCGCACTGGCCCAATGCCGCAAGGTCCACGCCGAACAGGTCTACGTGACCGTGAAGCCGGGCAATCGCTCCGCCTACCACCTGTACAAGGAGGTCGGATTCGCCTGGGCGGACCATGAGCCCACCTACTTCGGCGCGGATGAGCCCCGAGATGTGCTGGTGCACAGGATCTATCATTGATCATGCTCGAGAGAAGCGCGCCGTCGTCACCCTTCGTGGCCGATATGAGCATGCGGATCGAGCGCCACGCCGACGCCTACGGCGAGAGCATCACCGAATTCCTGGCCCAGCCACACGGATTGCGCCGGCGCGCCACCGAACAGCCCCTGCTGGACCTGTTCACCCGGCACACCGAGGCGGTGGTCGCCACCTACGATCCGCCCGGAATCCGCCGGGCCGGCGACAGTCTCGTCTTCGGCCACATCTACGCGCCCGCGCTGCACCGCCCGGCCGGGCCGGATCCGCAGGCCGTGCCGGTCAACCAGCTGCTCGCGGCGCTCATCGCCGCGGAGGTCGAGTTCCGGGGTCCGCTCCGGCTGAGCCGTACCCAGAATCGGCTGCTCGCCGAGGCGTACGAACGTCTGGGCCGTCCGCTGGTCCAGGCCGGACTGCCCGGCCATGCCGCCCTGGCCTATCGGCGCGCGGGCAGTCTGTACCGCATCGACGAGGACACCGACGCCGAGGACCGCTGCGGGCTCGCGCTGGCCCGCGCCCGGCGGCAGGCGCAGCCGCAGGCCTGGCGGCGGCTCGGCGGCCTGGTCCCGGATCTGGTCTGCGGCTACGGGTATCGGCCGTTCCGGATGCTGTGGTTCGTGGTGTTCCAGCTCCTGGTCTTCACCGGCGCGGTGGCGTTGCGCGCGGAGCAGCCGGTGGCCGTGACGGTGTACCAGGTGCTGATGAACTACCTCAACCCGCTCGGTGTCGGCGACACCGATCACCTGCGGGTGGGCGGCCGGGCGGTGTTCGTCACCGAGGCGTACACCGGCGCGGTCACCATGTCGGTGTTCTTCGCCCTGTTGGTGCGTCGCTGGTTCCGGCTCTGAGAACAGTCCTCACCACTGCACGGTGCTGATCTTGGAGCTGCGCAGCGCCTCCAGGGTGGCCACCGCCAGCCGGTCGCGCAGGTGCCCGACCTGCGCGGTCCACTGCCGGGTGAAGCCGGGATCGGATTCCAGCCGGGTCCACAGTTCACGCAGCCGGGGCGGGGTGTGCGCGCCCGGCATCCACAGGTGCACCAGCTGTTCGAGCAGGGGAGCCAGCTCGCCGGTGGGATCGCGTTCGAGCACGGGACGATTCGCGTCCGACAGCGCGGCGGCGAGGGTGGACAGCAGCCAGTCGTGCACGGCGAGATCTTCGCAGAAGCGCTGCACCCCGGCCAGATCCCGGACGGTCGGCACCATGATCCGCACCGATCGGGTGTTCTCGTCCTCCAGCCGGAAGGCGAACAGCGTCCGCCCCCGCGCGCTCCCGTCCACCGGTGGCGCGACCCGGGCGGCCCAGCGCAGCCGGGTCGCCCCGGAGTGCACCGGCGGGTCCTGGTCCAGCCGCGGATCGTTGCGCACCCCGGTGAGCAGTCGTTCGCTGATCGAGCCGAGGTCGAGGGTGGTGGCACTGGACGCCTCCAGGAAGCCCTCGGTGAGGTCGACCGCCGTGGCGGTGTCGTCGCCGATGCGGTGCACCAGTTCGACGGTCCCGACCCGGTTCAGATAGTGCGACCAGGCCCGCCGGTTCTGATTGGCCGCCCGCACCACGGTGGAGCAGGCCGAACTCTGGATCACCCGGCCGCCCACCAGCACCGCGTGCGCGGCGACCGTACCGATGGCCCGGCTGTCCGACCGCGACACCGTCGCCAGTCGGCAGTCCACGCCCACCGGTGTAGTCGGCGAGATGGCCAGCGCCAGTGGGCGTTCCCGCATCAGCACCCGCTGCCCGGGCAACAGCGAGAGCAGGGCGGACGCCTCCCGCGCCGCCAGTCCCCCCGCATTCGGCAGCAGCGCCGTGCGCACCTCGCCCAGCAGGACCAGCGGATCGCTCATATGACGGCCACCTCAGACGTCACCGAGGAACAGGTGGTTCAACCGGCGGGTGACCTGACGCGGCACCTCGACCGGAATCCGTTCGCCCGCACCGCGTTCGGCGAGCTTGGCGTGCACGTCGTCGTCGAGTTGCAGGTGGTCCAGGATCACCCGCACCGCGTGCTCGATGCCCAGGTAGCTGTAGGGCAGCACCGACAGCGCTCGATAGGCGGCGAACGGTTTGGCCTGCGGATTCAACTGCACCACCGCGGGCAGCCGGGACCACTCCTCGGGCCACGGGTCGTCCCACGGCACCGGGGCGGCCACCATGGCGCCCTCGTCGCGAATCATCCCCAGCCGCAACAACTGCCAGATGGAGGCGAGGAACGGGCAGGACCAGAGGATGCGCTCCTCCTGCTGTCCGGCCACCTCCTCGAGCTGCCGGCTCCACAGCTGCACGTCCAGGAAGATGGAGTGGTTGCGCGCCCCGAACTCCTCCGGCGGCCGGTACCGCGTGATCCGCATGGCCTGGCCGGCATCGTATTCCGAGGAGCGGCGGCCGTTGCACAGCCAGCCGGATTCGACGGTGGGCGGGCGACGGCCGGTGCTGTCGCGTTCGGGTTCGGCGACGATGCGCGCCGCCATCATCTCGGCCAGCCGCACCGGTTCGCCCACGGGTTCGCCGTCCAGGAAGGACGGCACCTCCGCGCACCCGGCTTCGCGGGCCAGGTAGTCGATGCGGACCTCGCATTCCTCCGCGGCGGTCAGCAGTTTCTCGAGCACGTGCCGGGGGTCGGCGACGCGGCGGGCGTCGCGGCCGCGGCCCGGGGTGCGGCCCCAGAAGTAGTCGTCGACCAGGAAGCAGGTGCTGACCCGGGCGCCCGGGCCGAATTCCTTTTCGGCGGCGGCGATCTGGGTCTCGACGATGGGCGCGACCTTGCGCAGTTGCGCGCGGATCCGGTCGACGCCGTTCACCAGTTCGTCCATGTAGAAGTGCCCGACCTCGATGGACAGGTGCGAGAGCGGCTGCCCGGCCACGCGGTTGCGCTCACCGGCCTCGCTGTAATCGGTCGCGGAGCTCATCTGCGTATCTCCACCTGTTCCCAGACGGCGTCGTTCATGAGTTTCTCGGTGAGCGTGCGGAACGCGTCCACGGTCTCGGCATTGGCGACGTGGGCGGCGACATCCACATCCAGGATCACCTGCTCCCGGCATTGCAGCATCGGTTCCACCGGGGTCTGGCCCAGTATCCCGCTCGGACCCATCCCGTGCCGGTTGGCCGCGCGGGTCAGGGTGTTGTGTTGTTCCTGGAGCCAGGCGGCCTGGGCCGGACGCAATCCGGCGGTGCGGTTCAGTTCGGGGACCGCGATGCGGACGAAGCGCAGCGAGTTCAGCAGTCCGGTGCGGTCGTGTCCCCACGCCTCCCCGGTGGCCAGCACCCCGTGGTCGTCGTGCACCAGGCCGCGGGCGGCGGCGATGTGCTGGCGGGTCCAGCGATGGAAGATGAGCCACCGGCACACCGCGCGCGACAACTGCGACTGCTTGGTCGCGCTGAGGGCGAGCGCCAGGGCGATGGAGCGGCCCGCGCTCAGATCCACGAACGTCACGTCGAATTCCTGCTCGCAGGTGGCGAACAGGGCGGCGCAGCGGTCGATCATGCGCTCGTCGAGGGTGGTGAACTCGGAACCGCCGAGATCGCCGGGGAACAGCACCAGGCGGCCCGAGGGATGCCGGGACCGGCTCAGTTCCATCCGGTCGGTCTCCGAGCGCACGCTCAGCCGGGCGGGGGAGCCGTTCTCGTCGAGCAGGTACGCGTGCAGACCGGTGCCGTCGCGCACCCCGTTGTCGATGCGGCTGATCTCGAAAGTGCCGCCCGCGGTGGGCGATCCGAAATCGAAGTCCAGGTAGGCGACCTTGTGGCCCTTCATGCTCAGCCAGTACGCCATATTGCAACTGGTGACCGAGCGGCCGGTGCCGCCCTTGTCGGACGCGGAGAACACGAGCACGGTCATTCGCTCCTGGTGGCGTCGAGCCGGGCGTAGGCGAGTTCGTCCAGCTCCATGAGGGCTTGCGAGGCAAGACTGACGGCGGTGCCCGGGCGCTCGTCGATGAGTTTGCGAGCCCGTTCCAAGCGTTGTTCGGCCAGCGCCAAAGCGGTGCGGCCCGCGGAGACGTCAGTTTCGCTGAGCTCCAGCATCTCCTGGTTGAGCAGGTGTTCGGCCTCGGTGAGCAGTTCCATCGCGCGGGTCACCGAGTTCGGCGCGCGCAGCGGCGGTTCCCGGTACATGCGGGCGGCGGTCACCATGCACTCGACCACGCGCTCGGTGAGATACCAGGACGGCAGATGCGAATCGCTGCCGCCGAAGATCCGGCTGGGGTCGTCCCAGAGGCCGGTGGCCGGTCCCTCGCGGAAGGCGCGCAGATCGAGGTGGTCCATGGTGGCCTGGGCCAGCGCCATCAGCTGATCCCGGGTCTCGATGGTGCCGGAGAGCCGGGCCGCCTGCAGGGTGCGCTTCAAAAGCACCGTGGCGTAATCGGATACGGTCCACAGCAGCAGCGGGCCGTCCAGCTCCTCGCTGCCCAGCAGGCGCAGGCTCACGCCCGGGGTGTGCATGGTGCGGGCCGGATCCCCGGCGGTGAAGCGGCGGATGATGCGGCCGCGGCGGGCCAGTTCGTCGAAGATGGTGGCGGCGCGATCCAGGTCGTCGTCATTGGCATCGCGGTTGAGCAGGTCCTGCATGAGCACCGCGGACACGATGAGACTGAAGTAGTCGGACTCCTCGCCGTCGGAGGTGCGCCACGGAATGTCCTCCAGCGGCCAGCGGCCATTGCCGAAGCGCGCCACCGCCGCCCAGTACCGCTGGGCCAGATCCCAGCGCAGCTGCAGCGCCTCGGCCAGACGGCGCTGCTCGGTATCGAGCAGGTCGAGTTCGCGGGTGCGCTGCGAGGTGAGGTCGTTGATGCCGTCCAGCGCCACCACGGTGAAATGCAGGTAGGGGCGGGCGACGGCGTGGCCGGGCTGCTGCGCGATGGGCAGGTCCACGAAGTCGATGTCGGCGGCTTTGTGCACGATGGCCCAGCTCCAGCCGCATTCGAACAACATGTCCGAGCTGTCCAGGTCGACGCCCTCGATCTGGCTCAGCGTGGCGTCGTTGCGTAGGCGGATCCGGACCCGGTCCAGGCGGTCCCGCACCGCGCGCACCACCGCGTCGGTGGAACCGCCCGTCTGATTCAGCATCGACAGCATGGCCTGACCGGCCGGGGATTTGGGCGTCACCGTGTTCACCACGAAACTGCGGATCAGCCCCACCATCGCGGCGGTGAGACGGGTATTGATGTGGGCGTCCAGGCGGTCGATGCGCGGGCCCAGGTCGATGGCGAGCCGGTTCCGTCGGCCCACCGCCAGCGCCGACACCGGACCGCTGAAGCCGCGCAGGAACTTCAGGGCCGCCAGGCACAGGGTCAGCGACATCGAATAGGAGTCGACGACTTCGAGCGCGTGCTGCTCCGAGGTGGGCTCGGCGCCGTTCGAGGAGGCCAGATAGCTGCCCGCGGCGAAGTTCGGCAGCTCCTTGCCGGTGTCCGGATCGTGGTCGGTGTGCCGTTCGACGTACTGCTCGAGCAGCCACACCACCCGCTCGCCGATCCGCAGGCCATCATCGCCCAGCGGGGACAGCACCGCGAGGATGTCCTTGGCGATCTCGTCGGGCGTCTCCAGGCCGAACCCGTCGATCTCGGTGGCCGGATACAGCAGGCACAGCAGCTGTTCGGCGTCGCTGATCGAGTTGGAGCCGTTGCGGCCGCCCCAGACCCAGGCCTCGTCCTGATAGCACGCGGTCAGCAGCGACCGCCAGACTCCGAGGATCTGCTCCCGCGGTTTGATTCTCATCGACGCCGTCCCCTGCCCTGTCGTGGCCAGCCTCGCCGTCATCGCAATGTACGAGCGCGGCACAAACTATCATGCGCCGACGCCGCGCACCGGGTGGAAAGCGGGCTCGAAATCGCGTCGCGCACAGCGCAATATCGGACATCACACAATATCGGGCAAGTCGGGCGTGGGGTGGCGCACGCACCCGCGCCGGGCCGGTAGCGTCGCCCGGCATGGACCGGACGGCCCGCCGCGCCACAGCCGGCACCAGGCACGCGGCGGTCGGCTACGCGCTGCTGCTGCCCAGCCTGCTCGGAGTCGGCTGCTTCCTGCTGCTGCCGATCGCGGTGGTGCTGTGGCTCAGCCTGCACAGCTGGAATCTGCTGGGGCCCACCCGATTCACCGGCTGGGACAACTGGCGATCGGTGCTCACCGACCGGCAATTCGGACATTCCATCCTGGTGACGCTGGCATTGACGGCGCTGGTGGTGCCGGTGCAGACGATATTGGGATTCGCGGTGGCCGCGCTGCTGGCACGCCGCAGGCGGGCCGGGACCGTGCTGCGGGTGGTCTACGCGCTGCCGTGGATGTGCGCGCCCGTGGCGGTGGGCGTGGTGTGGCAGTGGATCTTCGCGCCGACCGGTGGGGCGCTGAACGCCCTGCTCGGGCATCGGGTGGAGTGGTTGAGCTCGCCGAGGCTGGCGTTGCCCGCCGTCGCCGCGGTCATCGTGTGGATGAATGTCGGATATGTGGCTTTGTTTTTCGTGGCCGGGATTCGGGCCATACCGCCCGAGATCCTCGACGCGGGCGCCTTGGACGGGGCCGTCGGGTGGCGGCGGGTGCGCTGGCTGATCCTGCCGCTGTTGCGGCCGACCATGTTCTTCGTGCTGGTCACCGGGGTGCTCAGCGTTTTCCAGACCTTCGACGCGGTGTACGCGCTGACCAAGGGCGGGCCGGGGCATCACACGGATGTCGTTGCCATGCGGATCTATTCGGAGGCGTTCGACGCCGCGCATCCGGGGCGGGCCGCGGTCATGGCGGTGGTGGTGTTCGCGGTGATGTTCGTGATCACGATGGCGCAGCACCGGTACTTCCGGAATCGGACCAGCTATGAGTACTGACCGGCGGGCGGCGGCGCGGGCGGTCGCGGCGTACGGGGTGCTGATCCTCGGGGCGCTGCTGACGGTGGCGCCGCTCGTGTTGAGCGCCATGACGGCGCTCGAGACTCCCCAGCAGTTCGCGGCCGAATCCGCAGTGGCCACACCGGATCCAGTGACTGTGGACAACTTCCGCACGGTGCTGGATCAGGGGCTGGGCCGGGCCGTCGCGGTCACCGCGCTGATGACAGTGTGCATAACCTGTGGACAACTCGTGACGTCGATCTTGGCGGCATACGCGTTCGCGCGCACCAGATTTCCCGGACGAGACGTGCTGTTCTGGGTGTACCTCGGGACCATGATGGTGCCCAGCGCGGTCACCCTCGTGCCGCTGTACCTCATGTTCGCGAAACTGGGGTGGCTCAACACCTTCTGGGCGCTGGTGCTGCCGTTCCTGTTCGGTTCGCCGTACGCGATCTTCCTGCTGCGCCAGTACTTCCTGGCCATTCCGGGGGAGATCATCGACGCGGCGCGGGTCGACGGCGCGAACACCCTGGACATCCTGTTCGGCGTGGTGGTGCCGATGAGCCGGCCGATTCTGGCCACCCTCACCGTCATCACCGTGGTCTCGCAGTGGAACAGCTTCATGTGGCCGTTGGTCGCCGCGTCCGGGGCGAAGTGGCAGGTGCTGACCGTGGCGACGGCCACCATGCAGACCCGGTACAACGCGCAGTGGACGCTGATCATGGCCGCCACCACACTGGCCATCGCGCCACTGGTGCTGCTGTTCGTGGTCTTCCAGCGGCAGGTGCTGCGATCCATCGCGGTGACGGGACTCGAATGAGGAGCCTCCGCGTGAAGGATTCGACCCGGGCGGTTCTCGGGATCATCGTGGTCGCGGTACTGCTGGTGGCCGCGGCGTTGTGGCTCGGACGCGATGCGGAGAGCGGCGGGCGGACGGTGGTGCGGCTGCGGATCTGGGATCAGAGTTTCGTCACCGCCTACCGGGCCTCGCTGGACGAGTTCCAGCGCGCCAACCCGGATGTCGAGGTGCGAATCACGCTGGTGCCGTGGGCGTCCTACGCGCAGAAGCTGCGGCTGGACGTGGCGGGCGGGATCGCCGACGACCTGTTCTGGACCAACCTCTACGAGGACTACGCCGACAGCGGGCACCTGCTGGATATCGGTGCCGCGCTCGGCCCGGAAGCCGCGCACGGCTGGGACCCCCGGGCCGTCACGCAGTTCACCCGGAACGGGACGCTCTGGGCGGTACCGCAATTCGTGGACGGCGGAAGCGCGGTCTACGTCAATCGGGACCTGCTCGGGCAGGCCGGAGTGGATCCGGGTGAACTGGCCGGGCTGCGGTGGAATCCGGATCCGGGGCAGGACACCTTCCGGCCCGTCCTGCGGCGACTGGCCGCGGTCTCGGCATGGCCGTACAACGCCGCCAACGACTTTCAATCGATCGCGCTGCCGTATCTGGGCTCGGCGGGCGGGCAGTTCCAGCGGGACGGGCGGTTCTCGTTCGACTCACCCCGGGGCCGCGACGCCTACGGATACACTGTGGGTCTGGTGGCCGACCGGCTGTCACCGTCGGCCGCCGACACCAATACCAGCGGCGACTTCGCCAAGAACGCTTTCTTGCAGGGCCGCATGGCGTTGTTCCAGTCCGGCACCTTCAATCTGGCGACCATCGCGCAGAACGCCGGATTCCAGTGGGGATTGGCCATGATTCCCGAGGGGCCGGCCGGTCGGGTCAGCGCCGACAATGCCATCGGGGTCGCGGGCAATGCCGCCACCCCGCATCCGGACGCGGTGCGGCGCGTCCTGGCGTGGCTGGGGAGCGCGGCCGGCAACCGCTACCTCGGCCTGGACGGGAACACTATTCCGGCGGTGGTGTCGGAGCAGCAGGTGTATCGCGACTACTGGGCGCGGCACGGCGTGGACGTGTCGCCGTTCTTCGACGTACTGCGCGGCCGGACGATCAGCGCCGGTGGTGGGCCCGGATTCCCGGCAGCCCTGCAAGCGGTCACGCCGATCTTCGATGAGATGTACCTGGGCCGTATCCCGGTGCCCGAAGCCCTGACCCGCGCGCAGCAGGCGGCGGAGTCCGCGGCCGAGCAGCGGTGATCAGATGCGGCTGTGATCGGTATAGGGCGTGCGCGGACCGAACTTCGGCTTGTGCGCGAAACCGGCCAGTCCGAGCAGCCGCACCGCGCGATACCGGTGCGGGCGTAGCGGTTCCAGGTATTCGACCATGGCGTCGTCGTCGATCGGCTCACCCAGCAGGGTCCAACCGACAGTGGCGGCCAGATGGAAATCGCCCACCGACAGGGCATCCGGATCACCGAAGGCCCGCTGCGCGATCTCGGCGGCGGTCCAGACCCCGATCCCCGGCACGGTCCGCAGCCGGTGCGCGGCGTCGGCGTGGCTCAGGGTGGCGGCCTGCTCCAGCTTCGGCGCGATCCGGGCCGCCAGCACAATGGTTTTCGAACGCTGCGGCCCGACATTGGCGCGGTGGTAGACCCACGACGGGATGTGCCGCCAGGTCTCGGCGTCCGGCATCACCCGCAGACCCTCGGGGGCGGGTCCGGGTGCGGGAGTCCCGTAGCGCCACACCAGTTTCCGCCAGGAATCGTGGGCGGTCCTGGTGTGCACCTTCTGTTCCAGCACCGCGGGGACCAGCGCCTCCCACACCAGGTCCGTGCGCAGCATGCGCAGGCCCGGATTGCGACCGTGCGCCTCGACGAGCTTGGGATGTTCGGGACTGAAGTCGCTGACGTCCTCGTCCAGGCACAGCATGCGCGGCAGCTGCTCGAGGAATTCCTCACTGCCCGGACCCCACGCGCGGGCGTCGACGGTGTGGCGGTCGCGCTGCCGCAGCCGGTAGGTGACCTCGCCCGACGGCATCCGCGAGGCGTGCCAGTGCGAGCCGTCGGGGGTCTCGCGGTGGCAGGGGTCGCCGAAACCGTGGCGCAGCGGGGAGATGGTGGCGGCCAGATCCAGCGGCCGGTCCGAGCTCAGCGTCCGGCTGTGGTCCGCGGTGACAGCCACCGGCCCGCGAGCGGGCTGGGCGGGCGGCGCGGAAGTCACCGAGTCATTCTAGGGACGCCTCACCGGTCCAGCAGGAACTGGGCGAGATGGCGGGCGGAACGCCCGGCCAGCTGCGCGGCCTGGGTCCGGCAGGAGAAACCGTCGGCGAGCAGGATCGCGTTCGCGGGCGCGGTGCGCAGGGCCGGGAGCAGACCCCGCTCGGCGACCGCGACCGACACGTCGTAGTGGCCGCGCTGCATGCCGAAGTTGCCCGCGAGTCCGCAGCAGCCGGTGACCTCGATCACCCGCGCGCCGGTGCGGTCCAGGATCCTGCGGTCGGCGGCGAAACCGAACACGGCGTGCTGGTGGCAGTGCGGCTGCACGAGCACCGTGCGGCCGGAACGGTCCGGGGGCTGCCAGCCGGGCTGCGTCTCCAGGAACTCGGCGAGGGTGCGCACCGCGGCCGCGACGGCGGCGGCGCGCGGGTCGTCCGGGAGCAGGCGGGGGAGGTCGTCGCGGAGGGCGGCGGTGCAGGACGGCTCCATGCCCACGACCACGCCGCCGGATCGGACGTGGGCGGCGAGCGCGTCCACGGTGGCGCGCAGTCGCTGACGCGCGCCGTCCAGTTGGCCGGTGCTGATCCAGGTCAGACCGCAGCAGACCCGCCGGTCCGGAATGTGCACGTGATGACCCAGCGATTCGATCAATTCGACCGTGGCGGTGGCGATCTCGGGGTCGAAGGCGTTTGTGAAGGTATCCATCCACAACAGCACGCCCGGCCCGTCCTGCGGAGACGCCGAAGGACGCCAACTCCGGCGGAAGCTCCGCTTCGCCAGCGTCGGCACCGCGCGGCGGGAATCCATTCCGGCCGCACGCAATCCGAGTCTGCGCAGCGGACCGGCGTCACCGAGCGCGTTGACCAGGCCCGGCACTCGCGACGCCGCCGCCAGCCAGCGCGGCAACTGACCGAGGGTGTAGTGGTCGATCGGCCGGGGCCTGCCCTGATAGCGGCGGTACAGCGTCTCGGACTTGTAGGTGGCCATGTCGATCCCGGCCGGACACTCGGAATGGCAGGCCTTACAGGACAAACACAGGTCCAGGGACTCCGCGACGGCCTCCGACCGCCAATCCAGCTCGCCCCTGACGACATCCTGGAGAACTCGGGCGCGACCCCGGGTGCTGTCCTTCTCGTCGGCGGTCGCCAGATAGGACGGGCACATGACGCCGCCGGGGTTGTCCGCGCGGCACTTGCCGATCCCGACGCAGCGGTGCACCGCGGTGGCCAGATCTCCGTCGGCGGGGAAGGAGAATCCACCCGTGGTGGGCAACGGGCGCAGTCCGGCCAGGCGCAGGTCGGCGTCGAGCGGGCGGGGATGAACGAGGACACCGGGATTCAGGACCGCGTCCGGGTCGAACAGCGCCTTGAAGCCCGCGAAGGCGTCGAGCGCATCCCGGGAGTACATGAGCCGCAACAGATCCGAGCGGGCGCGGCCGTCGCCGTGCTCGCCCGACAGCGAGCCGCCGAAACCCACCACCTGCCGGGCCGCGTCCTCGAGGAAGGCGCGGAAGCGTCGCGGCGCTTCGGCTATCGGCAGATCCAGGCGCACGTGGACGCAGCCGTCGCCGAAATGGCCGTACAGCAGGCCGTCCACGCCGTGCTCACGGGTGAGCCGTTCGAAGTCCCGCAGGTAGTCGCCCAGGCGGACGGGCGGCACCGCGGCGTCCTCCCAGCCGGGCCAGGCCGGATGACCGTCCGGGGTGCGTCCGGCCAGGCCCGCGCCATCGGCGCGGATGCCCCACAGCGCGCGAGCCTCGGCCGCGTCGGTCACCAACCTGGAGTCGAGGGCGTGGGCGGACGCGCGCAATCCCTCCGCCCGCTCGCGCGCCTGTTCCGGTGTGTCACCGTCGATTTCGATGAGGAGCCAGCCGCCGCCGCGCGGCAGTTCGGGCACCGCGCCCCGGTGCACGCGCACCACATCGACCAGGCGGGCGTCCATACCTTCCACAGCGATCGGCCCGGCGGCCATGATCGTGGCAATATCGTCGGCGGCCGTGGGCATATCCGGGTAGCCGAGTACGACCAGCACCGTCGCCGCGGGCACCGGGACCAGATCGACGGTCGCGTCGAGCAGCAGTCCACAGGTTCCCTCGGTGCCGACGAAAGCCCTGGCCACCGACGAACCGCGTTCCGGCAGCAGATGTTCCAGCGCGTATCCGGACGCCTGCCGCTCGAATCTGCCGAGTTCGGTGCGGATCAAGGCCAGGTGTTCCCGGGTGAATTCGGGCAGCCCGGCGAGTACCGACGGGTCGCCCGCGAGGGTCCGCTCCACCCCGCGCCCGTCGAGAATCCGCAACTCCCGCACCGTATCCGAGGTCCTGCCCCAGGCCACGGCGTGCGGGCCGCAGGCATTGTTGCCGATCATCCCGCCCAGGGTGCATCGGTTCTGGGTGGACGGATCCGGGCCGAACCGCAGCCCGTGCGCACCCGCGCGCCGCTGCAACGCGGCCAGCACCACGCCCGGCTGCACCCGCGCGATCCGCCGCTCGGGGTCGAGATCGAGGATCTCGGTCATATGGCGGCTGAAGTCGAGGACCAGACCCGGTCCGATGGCATTGCCCGCGACCGAGGTGCCCGCCCCGCGCGCGGTCACCGACAGTCCCTCCGCCCGGGCGATATCGAGGGCGGCCATCACATCGGCGGCATCCCGCGGAAACACGACGGCCGCCGGCGGCACCCGGTAGTTCGACGCGTCCGAGGAGTACTCGGCACGTCGGCGCGGGCCCGTGTCCACCTCGCCGGTGATCGACCCGCGCAACGCTCGTTCCCACACTTCGCTCACGACCTGGCCTCGCTCACCGTTCAACCCTAGGCGCGCCCGAATTTTCGCTGCCAGCGAACTCCTGACCAGCCCGGAAGCATTTGCCCTCAACCTTTGTTGAGGTCTTATTGTCGGTGGTGCGGGTTTTGATCGAACCCGGACAGGTGAGGAGCGGGGATGAGTATCGAATCGGTGGCGTGGAATCAGCTCTATCGGCAGATGCACGCACCCACGGAGCAGCGACCGCTGCGCGCGGCCACCGCCAAGCGCATTCTCGCCTTCGCGCGCCCACATCACCGGCAGTTGGTGGCGTTCCTGGTGTTCAGCATCGTCTCGGCCCTGCTCGCGGTGGCCACGCCGGTGCTGGCGGGTCGCGTGGTCGACGCGATCGTCTCGCACGGCGCGCCGCGCACGGTGATCGTGCTCGCGGCCATCATCGCCATCGTCGCTGTACTCGACGCCGGACTGGGACTGGTCATCCGGTGGCTGTCGGCGCGCATCGGAGAAGGGCTCATCTTCGATCTGCGCACCGCGGTATTCGACCATGTCCAGAAGATGCCGATCGCCTTCTTCACGCGTACCCGGACCGGCGCACTGGTGAGCCGGTTGAACAATGACGTCATCGGGGCGCAACGGGCCTTCAGCACCACCCTGTCCGGCGTCGTCACCAATGTGGTGACCCTCGCGCTGACCCTGGCCGTGATGCTGCGGCTGTCCTGGCAGATCACCCTGCTCGCGCTGGTGCTGCTGCCGGTGTTCGTCCTGCCCGCGCGGCGCATGGGCGAACGGCTGGCCGGGATCCAGCGCGAGGCGGCCGGGCTCGACGCGGCCATGAGCACCCAGATGACCGAACGCTTCTCCGCGCCCGGCGCCACCCTGGTCAAACTGTTCGGGCGGCCGCGGCAGGAGTCGGCGGAGTTCGGGCTGCGGGCCGGGCGGGTGCGCGATATCGGGGTGCGCACCGCCATGCTGCAGACGGTCTTCGTCACCGCGCTCACCCTGGTCTCGGCGCTCGCGCTGGCGCTCGTCTACGGCCTCGGCGGCTACCTCGCGCTGAAGGGACAGATGGAACCCGGTTCGGTCGTCGCGCTCTCGCTGCTGCTGACCCGGCTGTACTCGCCGCTCACCGCGCTGGCCAGCGCCCGGGTGGACGTGATGTCGGCGCTGGTGAGCTTCGAGCGGGTCTTCGAGGTGCTGGATCTGAAGCCGCTGATCGAGGATTCGCCGCTGGCCGGGCCGGTGCCGCCGGGGCCGGTGGCGGTCGAGCTGGACGGCGTGAACTTCGGCTACCCGTCGGCGGACAAGGTGTCGCTGGCCTCGCTCGAGGACGTGGCCACCCTGGACACCCGGGGCGGTGAGGAGGTGCTGCACGAGGTGTCGCTGCGCGCCGAGCCCGGGCAGATGGTGGCGCTGGTCGGCTCCTCCGGGGCCGGGAAATCGACCATCGCGCAATTGGTTTCGCGGCTCTACGACGTGGACTCGGGTGCGGTGCTGCTGGGCGGCAAGGATGTGCGGGAACTGACCGGGCAGTCCATCCAGGACACCGTCGGCCTGGTCACCCAGGACGGGCACCTGTTCCACGACAGTATTCGCGCCAACCTGCTGCTCGCGCGGCCCGAGGCCACCGAGGACGACCTCTGGGACGCGCTGCGGCGGGCCCGGCTGCGCGACCTCATCGAATCGCTGCCCGAGGGTCTGGACACCGTGGTCGGCGAACGCGGCTACCGCCTGTCCGGCGGTGAACGGCAGCGGCTCACCATCGCCCGGCTGCTGCTCAAGCAGCCGCGCGTGGTGATCCTCGACGAGGCCACCGCGTCACTGGACTCCACCTCGGAGGCGGCCGTGCAGGAAGCGCTGGCCGAGGCGCTCGACGGTCGCACCGCCTTGGTGATCGCCCACCGGCTGTCCACCATCCGCAATGCCGACCAGATCATCGTGCTCGAGCACGGCCGGATCGTGGAACGCGGCACCCACACCGAACTGCTCGCCGCGGACGGCCGCTACACCGAGCTCTACCGCACCCAGTTCGCCGATTCGAGCGTGCCCGCCACGGCCTGATCGGGCACGCCCGCGACGGCCTCATCGGATACAGCGGGGCCGGCCTGATCGGACCGGACACATTGCCGGATCGGCAAAATGATTCGAGGCGGGTGGGCGCTCCCCGATAGCGTCGGGGCATGAGCGCTCACTCCCACGAACAGACAGGCACGCACGCACACCAGCATTCCCACGGCCATGCGCACGGTCACGGCCACACACACGACGGAATCGACTGGGCGACCATGATTCCCGACCTGCAGCGCGACGACGCCATGTCGGCCGCCACCAATGCCGAGATCGCGCGCCGACTGGTCGGATCGATTCCCGCCGGGACCGAGGCGGTCGTCCTCGACATCGGCGCGGGCGCGGGCGGTCAGAGCGTGGCGTTCGCGCGCGAACTGCTCGCCCGCGGCGGCGGCCGGCTGCTGATCGTCGACGCCGTGCCCGAATTGCTCGAGGTCGCCCAGCAGGCCGTGAAGGTCGCGCTCGACGGCGACGACCGGGTCCACGTCGAGACGGTGACCGCCGACGCGGCGGCCGAGGACTTCGGCGCGGGACTCCCGGCGGACCTGGTGTGGGCCTCCCGCATGGTGCATCACCTGCCCGATCAGCAGGCGGGCGTGGCCCGCTTCGCCGGACTGCTGCGACCGGGCGGGCGGCTGGCGCTGGCCGAGGGCGGAGTGAGCGTGCGGTGCCTGCCGTGGGAACTCGGCATCGGCGCGCCCGGCCTGCAGGATCGGCTGCTGGGCCTGCGCGACGCGGGCTTCGCGCAGATGCGCACCGACATCACCGGCGCGGTCTCCATGCCGTACGGCTGGAATGTGGCGCTGACCCGGGCCGGGCTGACCGAGGCCACCTCCTTCAGCGTGCTCACCGATCACCCCGCGCCGCCCGCCCCGGCCGTGCGCGACAGCGTGGTGGCGTGGCTGACCGGACTGAGCGAGCGGGTCGGCGAACGCCTCGACGCGGCGGACCGGGCCACCATCGCGGCCCTGCTGGATCGCGACGCCGATACGTATATCGGTGCGCGCGAGGATATCTACATTCTCGGGGCCACCACGGTGTTCGTCGGCCGCCGCTGATCCGGCTCCCGCCACGCCGCGGGACGACATGTCGGTCGGGCGCGATCGTGATCTGGCCGTGCCCGAACCGACACCGTGTTGTGGCCGCAGAACCCGCTCCGACCTCCCGAAATGCCCTGCTATGCGGCATAATTCGAGCTCCCATGGCATAACCCACATGATCGTTTCACATGCCGGGGGAGGAGTTTCGGTGACCCGTACCAAGGAGCAGCGGCAGACGGCCGCGACCCGCGTCGACGATATCGAGGGCGGGTTCGGTGCGCGTCGATATCGGCCCTCGGCGGACGCGCCTCCCCTGGAACTACGGGTGACCGGTGGCACCAAACGCACCGACGAGGACTGGGTCGTCCCGAAACAGCTGGTGGCCGAATGCGTCTCGGGCAAGCTGGTGCTGGACTTCACCCAGGCCCGATGCTCCCGGCGCGAGATCGACATCCGGGTCGCGGCCGGCGCCGGAGCGATCGTGCTGATCGTGCCGCGCGGCTGGCGGGTCGACCTGGAGGGCGTGCGGCCGGGCACCGGCTCGGTGGCCAATCGCGTCAAACTGCCGCGCTTCCCGGGCGCTCCGCTGATCCGGGTCACCGGGGAGGCCGATTCGGGTGCGGTGAAGGCGCGCTACGCCTACCGCTCGCCCATCGGGCTGCTGCGCCGCTCCCGCTGACGCGGCGCGCCGCTCCGCCCGACCGCACCCGGTATCCCGGTAATTCGGGAGACCATGCGGTATGACGGAAGAGTACGCCGGTTTCGCCCCGGAGAGTCCGGGTTCAATGCTGCGGGAGGGTACGCCGGCATGACGCGCTGGCTGCTGCACGTCGACCTCGACCAATTCCAGGCCGCGGTCGAATTCCGGCGGCACCCGGAGCTGCGCGGGCAGCCGGTCATCGTGGGCGGGAACGGCGATCCCACCGAACCTCGCAAAGTGGTGTCCTGCGCCTCCTATCCGGCGCGGGCATTCGGGGTGCGCGCGGGCATGCCGCTGCGCACCGCCGCGCGGGTCTGCCCGGACGGGGTCTTCCTGCCGCAGGATCTGGCCACCTACGCCGAGGCGTCCGAGGAGATCATGGCGCTGCTGCGCACCTTCCCCGGACGGGTGGAGGTGCTCGGCTTCGACGAGGCATTCCTCGCGGTCGACACCGAGGACCCCGAGGAACTGGCGCGCGAGATCCGGTCGGCCATCGCGGAATTGGATCTGACCTGCGCGGTCGGCATCGGGGACAACAAGACCCGGGCCAAGCTGGCCACCGGGTTCGCCAAGGCGGTGGGCAAGTCGCCGCCGGCGGCCGACGAGCCGCCGCCGGAACAGGACGCGGGGACCGGGATCTTCCGGCTGACCAGCGCCAACTGGGTCGAGTTGATGGCCCACCGGCCGACCACCGCGCTGTGGGGGATCGGCGCGCGCATCGCGAAACGCATGAGCGGGTTGGGCATCGAGACCGTGGCCGATCTGGCCGCCGCCGATCGGGCCGCGCTGGCGGCCGAGTTCGGGCCCAATACCGGGCCCTACCTGTGGATACTCGGGCACGGGGCCGGGGACACCGATATCGCCGAGCCGCGAGAACCGGTGGGGCACAGCCACTCCGAGACCTTCCCGCGCGACCTCACCGAACGCGACGACATCGACGCGGCGGTGGTGCGGCTGGCCACCCAGGTCGCGGAGGAGACCTTCGCGGCCGGGCGGGCCGTCGGGCGGGTGAGCGTGACGGTGCGGACCAAGACCTTCTTCACCCGCAGCAAACAGCGGAAACTGCCCGCGCCGACCACCGACGTGGACGAGATCGCGCAGACCGCGTTGGAGGTGTTGCACGGGTTCGAGCTGGATCGGCCGATCCGGTTGCTCGGGGTCCGGGTCGAGTACGCCATGCTGTGATCAGGTCTACCGACGGAAGGCATCCTTATGAGCACAGCATCGCGCAGCGATTCCCACAGGGGTGGCGGCGGGGCGACGGGCGGGCGTTACAACTACGAGAACATCCTGTTCGAGCATGACGGCCCGATCGCCCGCATCACGCTGAACCGGCCGAACGCCGCCAATGGCATCGATCAGGCGCTCGCCGAGGAGCTGGAGCGCGCGGCCACCTACTGCTCGGAGGATCCGGCGGTGAAGGTCGTGGTGCTGACCGGCGCCGGGCGGTTCTTCTCCGCGGGCGGCGACGTGCGGGCCATGGCGGCCAGCGGCGACACCGGCGCGTTCATCGAGAAGCTGGCCGGGACCCTGCACCGCGCGGTGTCCGCGCTGGCCCGGATGGACGCGCTGCTCATCGTGGGCGTGAACGGCACCGCCGCGGGCGCGGGCATGAGCCTCGCGGTGGCCGGTGACCTGGTGGTGGCCGCCGAGTCCGCCGCCTTCACCATGGCGTACACCAAGATCGGCCTGAGCCCGGACGGCGGCGCGTCCTACTACCTGCCGCGTCTGATCGGCCTGCGCAAGACCCAGGAGCTCATGCTCACCAACCGCACCCTGCGCGCGGCCGAGGCCCTGGAGTGGGGTCTGCTGCACCGCGTGGTCGCCGACGACGAGCTGGCCGGGGCGGTCGAGGCGCTGGCCCAGGAGTTCGCGGCCGGTCCCAAGGCGTCGAATGCGGCGGTGAAGAAGCTGCTGCTGGTCTCCGGGCAGCACAACCTGGAGGAGCAGCTCACTACCGAGGCCGCCTTCATCACCCGCAACTCGGAGTCGGCGGACGGCCAGGAGGGTATCGCCGCCTTCACCGGGAAGCGCGCCCCAAAATACGCCTGACGTCCGGATTCGTCTGAGCCCGGCCGTTTTCCCCGATCCGGCCGGAGCTCCGCCCCCTATGCTCGGACCATGGGTTTCCAGGCGATGGTGGCACACGAATCGGACAACGGGATCGCCCTCATCCGGGAGGAAGTAGCCGACGACTTCCTCATGCCGGGTGACGTGACGATCAAGGTGCACTTCTCGAGCGCCAACTACAAGGACGGACTGGCCATCACCCCGCGTGGCGGCGTGGTGCGGCAGTACCCGCTCATCCCCGGCATCGACCTCACCGGCGAGGTGGTCAGCTCCACCGATCCGGAGTTCGCACCCGGCGACCTGGTGATCGCCCACGGCTACGACATCGGCGTCGCCCACCACGGCGGCTTCGCCGAATACGCCCGCGTGCCCGCCGGCTGGGTGGTGAAACTGGACGGCCTCACCCCGCGCGAGGCCGCCGCCATCGGCACCGCGGGCTTCACCGCCGCCATGAGCGTGCAGGCCCTCCTCGACCGCGGCGTGACTCCGAACTCCGGCCCGGTCCTGGTCACCGGCGCCACCGGCGGCGTCGGCACCGTGGCCGTCGACATCCTCGCCGGCCTCGGCTTCGAGGTCGTCGCCTCGACCGGCAAACTCGGTGCGACCGAACTCCTCTCCACCCTCGGCGCGTCCTCGGTCATCGGCCGCCTGCCCGCCGAAGGCGAAAAGCCCCGAGCCCTCGGCAAGGCCCAATGGGCCGCCGCCGTGGACAGTGTCGGCGGCGAATCCCTCGCCC
This sequence comes from Nocardia sp. NPDC059764, assembly GCF_042732555.1. Taxonomy (NCBI): domain Bacteria; kingdom Bacillati; phylum Actinomycetota; class Actinomycetes; order Mycobacteriales; family Nocardiaceae; genus Nocardia; species Nocardia sp. NPDC059764. Next base: position 13,211 of record NZ_JBHWHH010000066.1, on the reverse strand, counting down.
ACATCCTCAGCACCGTCAAATACGGTGGCGCGGTGGCCGTCTCCGGTCTCACCGGCGGCGCCAACCTCCCCACCACCGTCATGCCCTTCATCCTCCGCGGCGTCTCCCTGCTCGGTATCGACTCCGCTCACTTCCCCATCGCCGACCGCCGCGACCTCTGGTCCCGCCTCGCCAAAGACCTGAAACCCCAGCACCTCTCGTTGCTGGAAAATTACGCACCCATCACCGAAGTCGAGTCCGTCCTCCACTCCATCCTCGACGGAACCCACTCCGGCCGAACGGTTCTCGGCGTGGCCGGGGAGTTCTGACCAGTGGTGCACCGTTTCATGTGAAACAAGTAGCGTTGCCCACCGGTTGCCGTAGTCAGCCCGCCAGCACGTCGAGAGCGGCGAACAGGTGCGGCAACGCGGTGGGCCCGTAGGACGAGGCGATCTCGGCCAGCGCCCGGGCCAGTTGCGCGGCGATGCCCGATGCCGGGAGGAGTTCCTCGGCGAGGACTATGCCGCCGACGATGTGGTCGGCTTTGATGCGCTGGTCGCGGGTGAGTGCCGTGCAGCAGCGCGAACTCGTTGACCGACAGGTCGGAGGTGAAGATGCTGTTCGCGTGCGAGAGGCGTTCGCCCGCGACCTGATCGAGCTGCTGCGGCTGACTCGGCTGGTTGGGTTGCATGCTGTTCACCCTCCGTCGGACCCCGGTTGGATCCCTCCCCGAAGGTACGACCGGAACACTCTCGCGGCCTGCCGAAACGACAGGAGCCGCGGGTCCGCACAGCAGACCCACGGCTCCCGCTCGAGCACTTACGCGGTGGCGCTCAGCTGCCGCCCGTCGTAGGCCGGTTCGGCGACCGGCTCGATGGCGTAGGCCAGGATCTCGGCCACGTCGGCGACGGGACGGACATCCAGGGCGGCCAGCACCTCGGCGGGGACCTCGTCCAGGTCCGGCTCGTTGCGGGCCGGGATGAACACGGTCTTCAGGCCGGCGCGCTGGGCGGCGAGCAGCTTCTGCTTCACGCCGCCGATCGGCAGCACCCGTCCGTTCAGCGTGACCTCACCGGTCATGCCGACATCCGCGCGGACCTGGCGGCCCAGGGCCAGTGACACCAGGGCGGTGACCATGGTGACGCCCGCGGACGGTCCGTCCTTCGGCACCGCGCCCGCCGGGAAGTGGATGTGGATATTGCGATCCAGCACGCTCGGCTCGATGCCGATCTCCTCCAGGTGGGAGCGGACGTAGGTCAGTGCGATCTGCGCGGACTCCTTCATGACGTCGCCCAGCTGGCCGGTCAGGGTCAGCGAGCGGTCACCCTCGGCGGCATTGGCCTCGATGTAGAGGACGTCGCCGCCCGCGCCGGTCACGGCCAAACCCGTTGCGACACCGGGGACCGCGGTGCGTTCCACCCCGTCGGGGGTGAAGCGCGGACGACCCAGGTAATCCTTCAGGTCACCGAGTCCGATCACCAGCTCGCCGGACGCGGCCGCGTCGGTGTCGTAGCCCAGGTCCTTGTCGTACCCCAGGCCCTCCGGCACGAATTCGCCCTTGCCGACCAGGCTTTCGGTGTCCGAGATGTCCGCGGACTCCGACAGCTTGGTGGCCGCCTTGCGCAGCGCCTTCGCGATCAGCCGCTCCATCTGGCGCACCCCGGCTTCCCGGGTGTAGTTGGCGGCGACCTCACGCAGCGCCTCGTCCGTGATCGAGACCTCCTCGGCGGTCAGGGCGTTGCGCTCCAGCTGCCGCGGGATCAGGAAGTCGCGGGCGATGGCCACCTTGTCGGCCTCGGTGTAGCCGTCGACGCTGATCAGTTCCATGCGGTCCAGCAGCGGGCCGGGGATCGTCTCCAGGACGTTCGCGGTCGCGATGAACAGCACGTCGGACAGGTCCAGATCCAGGTCCAGGTAGTGGTCGCGGAACGTGTGGTTCTGCGCCGGGTCCAGCACCTCCAGCAGGGCCGCCGCGGGATCGCCGCGGAAGTCGCTGCCGACCTTGTCGATCTCGTCCAGCAGGACAACGGGATTCATCGATCCCGCCTCCTTCATGGCGCGGACGATGCGGCCGGGCAGCGCGCCCACGTAGGTGCGCCGGTGACCGCGGATCTCGGCCTCGTCGCGCACGCCGCCCAGGGCGACGCGAACGAACTTGCGGCCCAACGCCCGTGCCACGGACTCACCCAGCGAGGTCTTGCCGACGCCGGGCGGACCGACCAGCACCAGCACCGCGCCGGAACCGCGTCCGCCGACGACCTCCAGGCCCCGGGCGGCCCGGCGGGAACGCACGGCCAGGTACTCGACCATGCGGTCCTTGACCTCGTCCAGGCCGTGGTGGTCGGCGTCCAGCACCGCGCGGGCGGCCGAAACATCCGTGGAGTCGGTGGTTTTCACCGTCCACGGCAGTTCCAGCACGGTGTCCAGCCAGGTGCGGATCCAGCCCGTCTCCGGGCTCTGATCACTGGAGCGTTCCAGCCGTCCGACCTCGCGCAGCGCGGCCTCGCGGATGTCGTCGGGCAGGTCGGCGTTCTCGACGCGGGTGCGGTAGTCCTCCGCGCCGTCCGGCTCGTCCTCGCCCAGCTCCTTGCGAATCGCGTTGAGCTGCTGGCGCAGCAGGAATTCGCGCTGGGTCTTCTCCATCCCCTCGCGCACGTCCTCGCTGATCTTCTCACTGATCTCGGTCTCGGCGATGTGCTGGGTGGTCCACTCGATCAGCTTGTTCAGTCGCGCCTGGGTATCCGGGGTGTCGAGGATCTCGCGCTTCTGCTCGTTGCTCAGGTACGAGGCCCAGCCGGCCGCGTCGGCCAGCGTGGACGGATCGTTCATCTGATTGACCGCGTCGATGACCTGCCACGCCTCACGGCGCTGCAGGACCGACACGACCAGCTTCTTGTATTCGGCCGCAAGCTCTTTGGTTCGTCCGTCGGCGGCCGGAATCTCGACCGGCTCGGCCTCGACCCAGAGCGCCGCGCCGGGTCCGGTCACGCCGTGCCCGATCTTGGCCCGGCTCTCCGCCTTCAATACCGCCGCGGGCGCGCCACCGCGCATCCGGCCGACCTGTTCGATGGTGGCCACCACTCCGTAGGCGGCATAGCCCTCATCGAGGCGAGGCGCGACCAACACCTGGTTGACCTTGCCCGCGCGGGCGGCATCGATGGCGGCCTGCGACGACTCGTCCAGTTCGATCGGCACGACCATGCCGGGCAGCACGATCGGATCGGTCAGGAACAGGACCGGCAGGTTCTGAGGTGTAGTCACGTCTTCGACCCCTTCCAAGGTTGAGCGTCACCCAGTCAACCCTGGAGGTATACCGATTGTTCCGCCCCACCGTTCGCCGGGGGCGAACGCGGCCGTGACCTAGGGAATGAGGATCGGGACCAGGTAGGTCTTGGCGAAGGCGGTGAGGGCGGCTTCGGAATCGAGGTCTATGCCGCCGGTGGGCTGGAGGATCACGGAGTGGACTATTCGGCAGACGACTTCGGTGCGGGCGGAGAGGTCCGAGGGTTCGGGTAGGGCGTTGTCGGCGAGGACTTTTCGGAGGAGGTCGGTGGCGGAGACGACGGCGAGGACGAAGGGGGCGGCGCCGTCGGTGGTGAATTGGGGGAGGAGGCGCTCGGGTTCGAGGGTCATGAGGCGCTCGACCAGGGGGTGGGTGCGCCAGCGGGTGACGACGGTGGAGAAGACGGCGGCGACCGTGTCGGCGAAGGCGTCGTGGCGGGACGGGATGCTCTCGAGGTCTTCGAGGAGGCGGCGGACCTCGCGGGCGGTGACGGCCCGGACCAGTTCGTCCCGGGAACCGATGCGGCGGTAGACGGTGACGCGGTCGACCTCGGCTTGGCGGGCCACGTCCTCGATCGTCGTCTTCTTGACCCCGACGCGGCCGAATTGCACCAGGGCGGCGTCGAGGATGCGGTCCTCGATGGTGTCCGTTCCGGGGGTGTTCTTCGAGGTGGCGGCTGTCGGGGGCACGGTTCGAGGCTAACAGCCGGGTGCGGCGATGCAACAATTTGCGGTGATTTGTGGCTGCAACATTGCCATGGTGTTTGTTGCTTTGTTACGGTCGGCTCATGGCTGAGGACAGTGCAACGAGGCGCTCCTATCAGGACGAAGCCCACGCGATTCAGGCTCGGGACGTGCATTTCGACTTCTCGTCGGTGCCGATGCACTACATCCCAGGGGAGGTGCTGGCGACGCACGTCGTGAATGTCATGCACCTGGTGCTGCCGGAGGGGGAGCGGGCGATGGCGGCCTGCCTGGCCGAGGCGCTGCCATTGATCGACGACGAGCGGTTGCGGGAAGAGGTCGCGGGGTTCGTCGGACAGGAGTCGATGCACGCGAGCAGCCACGAAGGGGCTCGGAAACACCTGCAGGAGATCGGACTCGACGTCGAGTCGTATGTCTCGAAGATCGCGTGGCTCACCGATCGGGTGCTCGGCGATCACGGCCTCACCGGGCGAGCGAAGCAGGAATGGCTGAAGGAGCGGCTCGGATTGTTCGCGGGGATGGAGCATTTCACCGCGGTCATCGGCGAGTGGCTGCTGGAAACCGATGCGCTGCAACGCGCCGGGATGGATCCGACCATGCTGGATCTGGTCCGGTGGCACGGCGCCGAGGAGGTCGAGCACCGCAGCGTGGTGTTCGACGCGTACATGCACGTCGACGGCGGATACGGACGGCGGGCCCGGACCGGGCTGCTGGCTGGCGGACTGCTGCTGCCGCTGTTCATGGTGTCGACCGCGTACCTGTACCGCCGCGATCCGAGCCCGGACAAGGGCCGCTTCTGGCTGAAGCAGTTCGTGAGCGCGACCCGGCGGCGGGTGATTCCGAACTTCACCACCTTCGTCACCGAGATGCCGCGCTACCTGGACCGGAGATTCCATCCCTCCCAACTGGGTTCGATGGACAACGCATTGCGCTACCTGGCGCACTCGCCGGCGGCCCGCGCATGACGGCCGCGCCGACCTTCGGCCTGCGGGCGCTGGGCGCGGCGGTGGACGTGTACAAGAAGGTGTTCACCACTCCCGCGCTGTCGCGGCCGCACCCGGTGCGCCACAACGGCTTCGACATGGACGTCGTCGTCGAGACGGTCGAGGCGGAAGCCGAGGATGTGGTGAGCCTGACCCTGGTGCGGCCCGGCCGGGAACGGTTGCCCGCGTGGCGGCCCGGATCGCATCTGGACGTGTTCCTGCCGTCCGGCCGGCAGCGGCAGTACTCGCTGTGCGGCGATCCCGTCGACCAGCACTGCTATCGGATCGCGGTGCGCCGCCTGCCCGACGGCGACGGCGGCTCATTGGAGATGCACGCGCTGCGCCCCGGCGATCCCGTGCGAATTCGCGGTCCCCGCAACGCGTTCACGTTCGTCGAGCGCGCGCCTTCCTATCTCTTCCTCGCCGCCGGAATCGGCATCACGCCGATCCTGCCGATGGTGCACGCGGCCGGAAACCGCGGCCACCTCGTGTATCTGGGGCGGTCCCGGGACACCATGCCGTTCCTGGACGAACTGCCCGGCGACACCGATATCCGCCCCGATGACGAGTGCGGCGCGCCCGATATCGCGGCGATCCTGCGGACCGCGCGGCCCGGCGCGGCCGTCTACGTCTGCGGCCCGCCACCGGTCCTGGAGGCCGCGCAGCGCACGCTGTTCGCACTGAATCCGACGGCGTCCCTGCACACCGAACGCTTCTCCGCGCTCCCGGTGCTGGACGGCAGGGAGTTCGATCTGACCTTGGCGCGCAGCGGAATCCAGGTGCGGGTCGGCAGCGCCGAAACCGCGCTGGACGCCATCCGCCGGGTGCGACCCGACGTCGCGTACTCCTGCCGCCAAGGCTTCTGCGGCACGTGCCGGACGCGTGTGCTGTCCGGCGCGGTCGACCATCGCGACCGGCTGCTCACCACGGCCGAACGACCCGGTCACATGCTCACGTGTGTGTCCCGCGCGGTCGACGGCCCGCTCGTGCTCGACCTCTGACCAGTGAAAGGCCGAACGGTCTCATGCTCACTCGCTTCCCGCTCACGCCCACCGACGACACCTTCCTGACCACCGCCGCGCACCGCTATGTTCACGTGGTCGATCTCCCCGGCACCCCGCAGGCGGTCTGGCAGCTGCTGATCGCCGACGACGCCCTGGCATCCTGGTCGGCGGCGGTCACCGCGGTCGAATGGCTGTCGCCCCGGCCTTTCCGGGCAGGCACCACCCGGGTGGTCACGCTCGGCGGCGTCGTCAGCCTGCTGGAGCGGTTCTACCGCTGGGAGCCCGGTTCACGGATGGCCTTCACGGTCGACGCCGCGTCGATTCCCGGTCTGAAGCACTTCGCCGAAGACATTCGGCTCGAGCCCATCTCGACGGGAACACGGTTGACCTGGAACTTCGCCCTCGAAGGAACCCCGGCGCTGCGCCCCCTGCTCACCGCGGCGAGCCCACTCCAGCGGTACGTCACCGGGACGATCGCCCGGGGCATCGCCCGCCGGGCGCAGCCGACTTCCGCGGAGGCCCGACGATGACCGACTCCATCGAACACCGGAACATCGTCATCCTCGGCGCGGGCTTCGGCGGGATCGGGCTCGCGATCAAGTTGCGGGAAGCCGGATTCGAGGATCTGGCGCTGCTGGAGCGCGCGTCGGATCTGGGCGGGACCTGGCAGGCCAATACGTATCCCGGGTGCGCGTGCGATGTGCCGTCGCAGTTGTACAGCTACTCGTTCGCGCCGAATCCCGACTGGTCGCGCACGTATGGGCGGCAGCCGGAGATTCTGGAGTACATCCGGGCTGTCGCCACCGAACACGATGTGGTGCGGCACATTCGGCTCGACACCGAAGTGCTGGACGCGCGCTGGGACGAGGAGCGTTCACACTGGCTGATCGAGACCTCGCGGGGGCCGATCACGGCGGACTACTTCATGGCGGCGGCGGGAATCTTCGCGGAGGCGAAGTATCCGGACCTGCCGGGACTGGCCACCTTCGAGGGCAAGGCATTTCACTCCCTGCACTGGGACCACTCCCACGATCTGACCGGGGAGCGGGTCGCGGTGATCGGGACCGGCGCGTCGGCGGTGCAGTTCATTCCCGAGATCCAGCCGAAGGTCGGGCGGCTGACCGTGTTCCAGCGTTCCGCGCCCTGGATCGTGCCGCGCATGGACCGGCGCACGCTCGGGATGGAACGGGCCGTGCTGCGCCGTATTCCCTTGACGCAGCGCCTGGTTCGCGGCACCTGGTACGCGCTGATCGAGAGCTTCGGCCTGGTCGGATTCGTGGACAATCGGTTCCGGCACCCGTTCGAGACGCTCGGGCGGATCCAGCTGCGACGGCAGATCCGCGATCCGGGGCTACGCGCGAAGGTGACCCCGGACTACATGATCGGCTGTAAGCGGGCGATCTTCTCCGACGCCTATCTGCCCGCGCTGGAGCGGGACAATGTCGAGGTCGTCACCGACGGTATCGCGGAAGTCCGGCCGCACTCGGTGGTGACACGCGCCGGCGTCGAAATCCCGGTCGACACCATCGTTTTCGGCACCGGCTTCGAACCCCTCGCCGCCGCCTTCGAACACATCACCGGCCGCGACGGCCTCAGCATCGCCGAGCTGTATCGCAAGCAGCCGCGCACCTACCTCGGGACGGCGGTCGCGGGCTTCCCCAACTTCTTCTGCACCCTCGGCCCGTTCGGCGCGGCGGGCAACCAGTCGGCCGTCTACATGATCGAGTCGCAGATCGCCTACATCGTCGACGCCCTCACCACCGTGCGCGACCGCGGCGCACGCCGGGTGGAGGTGCGGGCCACGCGACAGGACGCGTTCGTGGCCGAGATGCACCGGCGCAGCGCGGCGACGGTGTGGCTCACCGGCGGCTGCGAGACGTACTACACGACGCCGGACGGCGGCAATGCCGGACTGTATCCGGGCTGGAGCTTCGAGTACCGCAGGCGCACACAGCAGTTCGATTCCGACGCGTACGAGGTGAGCGCCTGATGGAGTACGACATCGACGGCAAGGTCGTCCTGATCACGGGTGCGGGCCAGGGCATCGGCCGGGCCCTCGCCGCCATCCTGTACCGGCGCGGGGCGCGGGTGATCGTCGCCGATATCGACGAAACCGCCGCGCGGCGAACCGCACTCGACCTCGGCGAGCGCGCCCACGCCGTCATCGCCGACGTCACCGATCGGGCGCGGATGGCGGCCGTGGTCGCGGAGGCGGTCGAGCGGTTCGGCGGCTTGGACGTGGTCGTCGCCAACGCGGGCGTGACACCGGTGCCCGCGACCCTGCGCACCATGGACCCCCGCGACTTCGACCGCGTCCTCGGCATCAACCTGACCGGCGTCTTCAATACCGTGCACCCCGCCCTCGACCACATCGTCCGCGCCCGCGGCCATGTCGTCGTGGTGTCCTCCTGCGCCGCCTTCGCCCCCGGCATGGGCGGCTCGCCGTACATGATGAGCAAGGCCGCGGTCGAGCAGCTGGGCCGCGCCCTGCGGGTGGAGCTCGCCGCGAGCGGGGCCACCGCCGGAGTCGCCTACTTCGGCATCGTCGAGACCGCCATGACCCACGACATGCTCGACGCCGACGACCTCGGCCGCCGCCTGGACGCACTACTGCCGTGGCCGCTGAGCGTGCGCATCACCGCCGACCAGGCCGCCCGCACCATCGCCGACGGCATCGCGCACCGTGCCGCCCGCACCATCGCACCGCGCGGATGGACGCCCTACGCCCTGCTGCGCGGCGCGATCAATGTCGTGCTCGACGGCCGTCTGGCCGCGAATCCCACTGTCCACCAGCTCATTCACGCGATCGAGGACCGCCGATGACCGACACCCTGCCCGCGGCCTTCCAACACACCGCGGCCATCGACCCCGACGCGATCGCCCTCCGCACTCCCGGCGACACCCGGACTCTGACCTGGCGGGACTACGCCCGTCAGGTGCGGGAGGTCGCCGCGGGCCTCGCCGCCATCGGCGTCACGCGTGGGGACACCGTGGCGTTGATGATGAGCAACCGGGTCGAGTTCTATCCCCTCGAAGTCGGTGCGCAGCATCTGGGAGCGACCTCGTTCTCGGTGTACAACACGCTGCCCGCCGAACAGCTGGCGTACGTGCTCGGGAACGCGGGAGCGCGAATCGTGCTGTGCGAGTCGCGGTATGTGGAGCGGTTGCGCAGCTGCGGGGTCGAGCTCGATCGGATCGTCTGCGTGGACGACGCGCCCGACGGGACCATGACGGTCGCCGAGCTGATCGCCGCCGGGGCAGCGGATTTCGACTTCGAGGCCGCGTGGCGGGCCGTCCGCCCGGAGGACATCGCCACCCTGATCTACACGTCCGGGACCACCGGCAATCCCAAGGGCGTGGAGACCACGCACGCCAATCTGCTATTCCAGGTGCGCGGGATCGCCGAGGTGCTGGGATTCGTATTCGGCGACACCATCACCTCGTTCATGCCGACCGCGCACATCGCCGACCGGCTCACCGCGCTGTACGTACAGGAAGTGCTCGGTACCCAGGTCACCTGCGTGGGCGACGCCAAGGAGATCGCGCCCGCACTGGTCGATCTGAAACCGACCGTGTGGGGTGCGGTGCCCCGGGTGTGGGAGAAGCTGAAGGCCGCAATCGAATTCAAGGTAGCCAACGAACCCGATGTGGACCGGCGGTCGGCGATGGAGTGGGCGCTGTCTGTGGCGGCCACCCGCAGCGGTTACCAGCTGGCCGGTGCAGCCGTGCCCGAGGATGTCGCCGCGGATTGGAAGCGCGCCGACGACCTGGTGTTGCGGCACCTGCGCGCCGCCCTGGGATTCGACCGGCTGCGGTGGGCGCTGTCGGGAGCAGCTCCGATTCCGCCGCGGACCCTGGGATTCTTCGCCGGACTGGGTATTCCGATCGCGGAAATCTGGGGTATGTCGGAGCTGTCGTGCATTTGCAGCGTCTCCCATCCGGACGACGCGAAACTCGGCACGGTCGGAAAACTGTTGCCCGGCATGGCGGCCCGACACACCGCCGACGGTGAGCTCCAGGTGCGCGGACCACTGGTGATGAAGGGGTATCGCGGGCTGCCCGAGCAGACCGCGGAGGCGATCGACTCGGAGGGCTGGCTGTCCACCGGCGACATCATCACCGTCGACGCGGACGGATTCCTCACGGTCGTGGACCGCAAGAAGGAACTGATCATCAACGCGGCGGGCAAGAACATGTCGCCCACCCACATCGAGAACACGGTGAAGGCCGCCACCCCGCTGATCGGGGCCATGGCGGTGATCGGTGACGGACGGCCGTACAACACGGCGCTGATCGTGCTCGACGAGGAGACCGGGGAACGATTCACCGACCCGGCGGTGCTCGAGGCGATCGCGGCCGGGGTGACCGCCGGGAACGAACGCCTGTCCCGGGTGGAGCAGATCAAGCGGTTCGTGGTGCTGCCGACCTTCTGGGAGGCGGGCGGCGACGAGATCACGCTGACCATGAAGCTCAAGCGCAAGGCCATCGCCGCCAAGTACGCGAAGGAGATCGACGAACTCTACGAAGTCAGGGGTTGACGCGATTGGCTAACGCGATTAGCTTTATGGCTATCGCAGTTAGCTACTCCCAGAGAGCGACAAGACCATGACGCAGTACGTGGACATCGACGGCGGCCGGATCGCATACGACGAGCAGGGCACCGGCCCGCTGGTGGTGCTGTCCCACGGAATGGGCATCGACCGCACCGTGAACCGGCACCTCGCCCCGCTGCTGGCGGCGGCCGGATACCGGGTGGTCAACACCGATATGCGCGGCCACGGCGAATCCAGCCTGGACTGGGCGTCGGAGACCGGCAAGGCGGCCATCAGCCGCACCGACGTCGCCCACGACCTGCTGGCCGTCATCGAGAAGCTGGGCGGCGGCCCCGCCATCGTGGTGGGCCACTCGCTCTCGGGCGGATCGGCCACCATCGCCGCCGCGCTGCGGCCCGACCTGGTGCGGGCCATCGTGGAGATCAACCCCTTCACCCTCACCCAGAAGGCCGACGTGGGAGCGCTTTTCACCAACGCGCGCCACCGCCGCGGCATGCTCCCGCTGATGGGGACCATGATGTTCCAGAGCATCGGGCAGTGGCTGAAGTACCTGCGGGTGGCCATGCCGTCCCACCCCGCCGACCTCGACGCCTACCTGGGCGAGGTGTCCGCCAAGCTGAACGAGCCCGGCCGCATGGCCGAGTTCATGAAGTGCGGCAAGTCCACCCCGGCCGACGCGGAAGCCCAGGTGCCCAATGTGACCCGGCCCGCGCTCATCCTGATGGGCACCGCCGACCCGGACTTCCCGAGCCCCGAGGCCGAGGGCCAGCGCATCGCCGCCGCCCTGCCCGCCGGACTGGGCAGCCTGGGCCTGATCGAGGGCACCGGCCACTACCCGCAGTTCGAGGCCGCCGAGCGCACCGCCGAACTGATGCTGCCGTTCCTGAAGGAACACCTTGCCTAGGGTCGGACTGAACCGGACCGACGTCATCGCCGCCGGCGCCGCCCTCGCCGATGAGGTCGGCTTCGGCGACCTGGCGCTGGGCGCGCTCGCGCAGCGGCTCGGGGTGCGCACGCCCTCGCTGTACAAGCACATCGAGAGCCTGGCCGACCTGCAGCACGGCATCGCCGCACTCGCCATGGCGGAACTCGACACCCGGGTCCGCGACGCCATGCACGGACGCGCGGGCCGCGACGCGCTCACCGCCTTCGCCAACGCCTTCCGCGGCTACGTGGTCGAACATCCGGGCCGATACGCCGCCACCGTGGGCGCGCGCTTCACCGGGCCGGACGACCCACTGCTGCAATCGGGTTCACGACTGCTGGAATCCATGGAGGCGGTACTCCGCGGCTACGGCATCGACGCCGACGAGATGGTGCACGCGCTGCGCACGCTGCGCTCCACCTTCCACGGTTTCGCCAGCCTGCAGGCCTCCGACGGCTTCCAGTGGAGCGACGACGCCGAGCAGAGTTTCGTCTGGATGATCCGCTTTCTCGACCGTGGACTCACCGACATCGGCCTACGATGAGCCGATGACGATGCTGGCCGCACGACTCCGGAGCACGTCACCCAGCTGGTGAAACTCCAAGGGCTGCAACGAATCGACTTCGCGCGCTCGGTGAGCGCCGTGGTGCCGCTCGCCGACGCCCCCAAGGCCGTGCACGCCTGGAGGCCAAGGAAGGCAATCCGATCCGGATCGTCCTGAAGCCGTAGGCGGCGCGCGGGCCTTTCCCGATCAACCCAGCCGACGTTGGAAGACGTTGGCGGACTGTCCGTTCGAGAGGTCGACGGTGTAGACCCCCAGGTCCGCGGATGAGGGGGTCAGGTCCAGGACCATGAAACCCAGATCGTTGTAGTTCTCGTACAGCGCGCCGTTGGGGCTGCCCTTGCCGCCCGAGGACGGTTCGCCGTGCACGGATTTCGCGGCCGCGCCGGAGATGATCTGCCGGGTGCCCTTCGACGCCGTGGTGGGTTCGAGCACCTGCAGCGAATGGTCGTGGCCCGAGAGCAGGAACTGGCAGCGGCCGACCACGTGCGCCTCGAAGAATTCCCGCGCGTGGCGGCCGTCGATCGGGTCGAGGGTCAATCCGTCGTATTCACCGGCGTTCCCGTGCGGCCCGTTGTTGCGGTACGGGTGGTGGGTGCAGGCGATCTTCCAGGCCGCGGGGGATTCGTCGAGGGCGCGGCCCAGCCAGGCCGCCTGCTCGGTCATGAACTGGCCGTCGGCCGCCCAGTACGGCTGGAAGAGCGGGGGCAGGTAGGCGGCGACGGGGTTCAGGTCGAGCACGAAGAACTCGACGACCGGGCTCTCCTGCGGAACCCGCACCGAGTAGTAGCGCGACGGCATGAACCAGCGGGCCGAGCGGGCGTGATAGGCGACCTCGTGATCGCCGCGCAGCAGCCAGCCGCCGTCGCCGGGCAGGATCGAGGAGTTGTCGTGATTGCCCTGCACCATGAGCCAGGGGAAGTCGAGGTCATGGTTGGGGTTCTCGAACTTGGCCGCGAATTGGGCGTCGTCGTCGGCCCACGGGCCCTGCTCGTAGACATTGTCGCCGAGGGCGAGGGCAAGTGAGAACGGGTCGCGCGCATGCTGTTCGCGCATGGCGTCGGCGACCTGCCACTGCGGGCGCGCGCCGGTGCCCGCGTCGCCGGTGACGAGCACGCGCAGCCGCTGCGCGTCGGGGAAGGCGAATTTGCCGACGGGTGGGGCGTTCTCGGCGTGGGCGGGCGCCGCGCCCCCGGGCAGCGCCGCGGCGCCGCCCCC
>NZ_JBHWHH010000065.1:0-35299 GCF_042732555.1 Nocardia sp. NPDC059764 | reverse complement strand
CCCCGAGGGGTGCGGCCCGCCGTCGCGTGTCTCAGCGGCGCGCCGGGAAGTGGCGGATCACGCCTTCCTGGACGGTCGTCGCCAGCAGGTCGCCGTTCGTGGCGTAGAAGTGCCCGCGGGCCAGGCCGCGCGAGCCCGCCGCCACCGGCGACTCGGTCGCGTAGAGCGACCAGTCGTCGAAGCGGAAGGGCCGGTGGAACCAGATGGAGTGGTTCACCGTCGCCGCGATGATGCGATCCCAGCCCCACGACAGCCCGTGCGTGGTGATGATCGAGTCCAGCACCGTGGTGTCGGACGAATACGCCAGCGCCGCAACGTGAATCAGCGGATCGTCGGGCAGCGCGCCGTCGGTGCGCATCCAGACCCGGTTGTGGCCGAGGCTCTCGCCCTTGCCTTTGAGGATCCAGGCCGGGTCGTTGGTGTAGCGCATCTCGATGGGATGCGGTGCGTCCACGAACATCTGGAGCTTGTCCTCCATGCCCGCGAACGACTCCTCCACGCGCGGAAGACCTTCCGGCCCCGGCACGTCGGGCAGGGGCGTGCCGTGCTCGAGCCCCTTGCCCCAGTCCTGGAAGGCCGCGAGCATGACGAACAGCTCCTGCCCGTCCTGGTACGCGGTCACCGTGCGGTTGGCGATGGAGCGGCCGTCGCGATGCCGATCGACGTGGTATTCGATCGGCTGCTTCGGGTCGCCGCCGCGCACGAAGTGCGCGTTCACCGCATGGATGGGCCGCTCCGGTCCCACGGTCCGGCCCGCGGCGATGATCGCCTGCGCGACCAGCTGGCCGCCGAACGTGCGGCTCCACACCTTCTCGGGGTGATGTCCGAGGAAGATGTCGGGGCCGTTCTCCTCGAGATCGAGCAGACGCAACAGCACCCGCAGATCATCCGATAGCCCGGCCCCCTCGGGGTCCGCGACGACGTCCGCAGACGTCTCGTCCAACGACGCACTCAAATTAGTGGTCCTCCTCGCCGATGCGATGCACGTGGATCAGGTTGGTGGACCCGACAGTACCCGGCGGGGAGCCCGCCACGATGACCACGAGATCACCCTTGCTGTACCGCCCGATCGACAACAGCGCGTTGTCGACCTGGTGGATCATCTCGTCGGTCGTGCCCACCGGAGGAACGATGAACGTTTCCACGCCCCACGTCAAGGCCAGCTGACTGCGAATCGCGGACTGCGGAGTGAAGGCCAGCAGCGGCAGCGGGGTGTGCAGGCGAGCCAGGCGGCGGACCGTGTCACCGGACTGCGTGAACGCCACCAGCGCTTTGGCATTGAGGCGCTCGCCGATGTCGCGGGCGGCGTAGGAGATGACACCGCGCTTGGTCCGCGGCACGTGGGTCAGCGGCGGCACCCGGGTCGAGGACTCGGACTCCACCGCGTGCACGATGCGGGCCATGGTGCGCACGGCCTCGATCGGGTAGTCGCCGACCGAGGTCTCGCCGGAGAGCATGACCGCGTCCGCGCCGTCGAGCACCGCGTTGGCCACGTCGGAGGCCTCGGCGCGGGTCGGGCGCGAGTTGGTGATCATGGATTCCAGCATCTGGGTGGCCACGATGACCGGCTTGGCGTTCTCGCGCGCCATCTGCACGGCACGCTTCTGCACCAGCGGCACCTGCTCGAGCGGCAGCTCGACGCCGAGGTCGCCGCGGGCGACCATGATGGCGTCGAAGGCCAGCACGATGGCCTCCAGATTGTCGATGGCTTCGGGCTTTTCGAGCTTGCCGATGACCGGCACGCGGCGGCCCACGCGGTCCATGATGTCGTGCACCAGCTCCACGTCGGAGGGCGAGCGCACGAAGGACAGCGCGATGAAGTCCACGCCCAGCTTCAGGGCGAATTCCAGGTCGTCGATGTCCTTTTCGGACAGCGCGGGCACGGACACGTCCATGCCGGGCAGCGAGACGCCCTTGTTGTTGGAGACGGGGCCGCCCTCGGTGACCTTGCAGACCACGTCGTTGTCCTCGACGCGCAGCACGGTCAGCCCGACCTTGCCGTCGTCCACGAGCAGTCGGTCGCCCGGCTTGGCGTCCTTGGCCAGGTGCTTGTAGGTGGTGGAGACCCGGTCGTGATTGCCGATCATGTCGTCGACGGTGATCCGGACTTCCTCGCCGGTGTTCCACACCGTCTTGCCGTCGCCCTCGAACCGGCCCAGCCGGATCTTGGGGCCCTGCAGGTCGGCGAGGATGCCGACCGCGCGACCGGCGGTATCGCTGGCCGCACGCACCTTCTTGTAGTTCTCGGCATGATCGGAGTGCTCGCCGTGGCTGAAGTTCAGGCGCGCAACGTCCATGCCACTTTCGACGAGCTCACGAATCCGGTCCTCGGATGACACTGCGGGTCCGAGGGTGCACACAATCTTCGTTCGTCGCATCACGCGTCCAACCCTAGACCTGTGGTAAGGCTCATGCCGACCCCGGCACACACATATACGGTTCTTGTAAGCACCCGTTCAGCTATCGGCAGGTCATCGAGCGACGTGCCTGGCCAGACGGGTCTCCAAGAAGGTTTGGAAGAATCCCAGGATGAGGCAGACAACCCAGTAATAGATGGCGGCCACGCCGTAGAGGGCGAAAAAATCGAAGGTGGGCGCGGCGGCCATCTGCGCGGTGCGCAGCAACTCGGTGACCAGGATGGTCGACGCCAGCGAGGTGTCCTTCACCAGTGAGATCAGCGTGTTGGACAGCGGGGGCACCGCGATGCGGGAGGCCTGGGGCAGGACCACCAGCCGCAGCGCCTGGGCGTAGCTCATGCCGACCGAGTACGACGCCTCCCACTGCCCGTGGGCGACCGAAAGGATCGCGGCGCGAATGATTTCCGCCGCGTACCCGCCGACATTGAGGCTGAACGCGATGATCGCCGCCGGGAACGGCTCCAGCACGATGTCGAACGCCGGCAGGCCGAAGAAGATGATGAACAGCTGCACCAGCAGCGGCGTGCCGCGAATGATCGAGATGTACACGCGTGCGGCCGCCGACAGCGGCCACACGCTCGACATCCGCGCCAGCGCCACGAACAGCGCGATCACCAGTCCGATCAGGAAACTGACGGCGGTCAGCGGCAGCGTCTTGTTCACCGTGGCCTCGAGCATGGGCCACAGGTTGTGCCGGATCAGCGCCCAGGTGGCGTCGTCCATGTCCGAAATGCCCCGCGCCGCTTACTTGCTGACGTCGGTGCCGAAGTACTTCTCGGAGATCTTGGCCAGGGTGCCGTCGGCGCGCAGCTCGTCGAGGGCCTTGTTCACCTGATCGGTGAGGGCCTGGGAGTCCTTGCGGGCGGCGAAGGCCTGCTTGGCGGTCTCACCGGTCTTCCCGGCGACCTGCACGATGCCCGCGCCCTGCTGCTTGGCGTACGCGTTCACCGCGAGGGTGTCGTTGACGGTGGCGTCGGCGCGGCCGGTCTTGAGCAGCTGCACCGCCTCGACGAAGCCGGGGATGGCCTCGACCTTGCAGCCCGCGCCGCGCGCGACCTCGGCCCAGTTGCTGGTCTCGGACTGGGCACAGGTCTTGCCGGACAGGTCGGTGAGGGCGTGGATGCCGCCGTTGCCGGTCTTGGTGACGATGACGCCCTCGGAGACCGTGTAGGGCTGCGACAGCGAATACTTCTGCTCGCGTTCGGGTTTGACGGTCACCTGGTTGGCGACGAGGTCCACGCGCTTGGATTCCAGGGCGGCGAACAGCGAGTCCCAGGGCGCGGTGGTGAACTCGACCTTCTTGCCGAGCTTGTCGCCGACGGCCTTGATCACGTCGACGTCGTAGCCGGTGAGGCTGCCGTTGTCCTGGTAGGTGAAGGGAGAGTAGTTGCCCTCGGTGCCGACCTTCAGGGTGTTCGCGTCGTCCTTGCTCGAGCTGCAGGCGACGAGCCCGGCTGCGGCGACGACGGCGAGCAAGGCGGCGGCTAGCTTGTGGCGCACGACGGGGACCTCTCCTCGGGCGTGTGGAGTGAACACGCGACAAACAACCGACAAAGGGTACGCCGCGGACCGACCGGGCGGCACGGCAACCATCACGATGCGCGAAAACCTGGATCCGGCTCCGGCCCGATGATATGCACGAACGGCCGCCACCCGGTCGAGTGACGGCCGCCGACATGCGGAGTGTCGCGCGCGGTCGCGCAGCGGTGACGCTCAGTCGCGCAGGGGACGCCCCTGGAGGTCGGGCACCTTGCCGGTGAGGATCAGGATGCCGTCGATCAGCGCCCAGATACCGCAACCGCCACAGGTGACCAGCTGCAGCACGCCGATCGTGGTGTAGCCCAGGTAGAAACGGCCGATCCCGAAACCGCCGGCCAGCAGCTGCAGCAGACCCGCGGTCAGCTTGCTCTTGTCCGACAACGGAACTCCGAACGGATCCCGGCCGAACGGGGCCTCCGGGTCCCCGCCGTAGGGACCGTATGGGCCGGGCGCGGCGAACTGCTGCGGCTGGCCGTAGGGCTGGCCCGGCTGCGCGAACTGCTGGGGCTGGCCGAACTGGTCGCCCGGCTGGCCGAACTGCTGGCCGGGCGCGGCGAACTGCTGAGGATCCGGATAGGGCTGCTGGCCGTGTGGCTGTCCGTACTGCGGGCCCGTGCCGGGCGCGCCGTACTGCGGGCCGTCCTGCGGCGGCTGTTTCTGGAAAGGGTCGGTCACGCAGGAATTATCGCGTACCGTCGCGGATTCGTTGCCGGGCGAAGCGAATCGACCGCTATATGGCGCTGAGCGTGCGCGCGTAGTTCACCTGGTGCATGACCATCGGGAAGGTGGATTCGTTCCGCACTGCGATCATCGCCGAGTGGAACCGGCCCGCGCTGTTCACGGTGACCTGCACGTATCCGGCGACCACCTGCTGCTTGATGAGCAGGAACAGCAACCCGGGAAACAGAAGGGCGGGAACAGGATCGCCAGCACGATGGCGCACGACCCGTTCCCCTACGGCCGCACCGGCGGCCGCCGATGCCCGATTGTCTCCCGAATCACCGCGCCGCGCTACGGGATTCGCGCGATTCCATGATCAGGAATCGCTCTTGCTGTCCGCCTTGTCCGCGGTGTCGGACTTCTTGGCGACCTCGACCTTCTCCGGCTCCTCGGCGGCCTTCGCCTTGTCCGCGGGCTCCGCGTCATCGGCAGGCACCGGCTCGTCGGCGGATTCGGATTCGGCCTCGTCAGCGGATTCGGTCTTGTCAGTGGATTCGCCGGCGCCGGACTTCTCGTCGGCGGACTCCTTCGCCGCGGCATCCGTGCCCGGAATCGCGGGTTCGGTCGCGACGGCCGCCCCGTAGGCGCGCAGCGCGCCGAACTGCCACGGCCAAGGGCGTTCCGCGCCCGCCCGGACCTGCGCGGGAGTCTCCCGGCCCTTGGTGGCGAGCAGGAAATAGGCCACGGCGCAGACGAAGACGATCGCCGAGGTGAACGTGTTCACGCGCAGGCCCGCGATGTGGGTGGCCTCGTCGTCGCGCATCAGTTCCACGAAGAACCGGCCGAAGCAGTAGATGGCCACGTACAGGGCGAACAGACGGCCGTGGCCGATGCGGAACTTGCGGTCCACGTACAGCAGGATCGCGACGCCCAGCAGGTTCCACAGCAGCTCGTAGAGGAAGGTCGGCTGCACGACGTGCACCACCACGCCGTTGGAGACGCCGTTCATCGGGTCGGAGCCGCCGTTGGCGTCGAAGCGGTCGAAGATCTCCAGACCCCACGGCAGCGTGGTCTCGCGGCCGAAGAGCTCCTGGTTGAAGTAGTTGCCCAAGCGTCCGATGGCCTGCGCCAGCAGCACGCCCGGCGCGATGGCGTCACCGAAGGCGGGCAAGGGGATTCGATAGTGGCGGCAGCCGATCCAGGCGCCGAACGCGCCCAGCAGCACCGCGCCCCAGATACCGAGCCCGCCCTGCCAGATGGCCCACCAGTGGGCGTCGGCCTTGCGATGCGGGCCGAAGTACTTCTCCCAGTCGGTGGCCACGTGGTAGAGCCGCCCGCCGATCAGGCCCAGCGGCACCGCGAACATGGCGATGTCGAGCACCGCGCCGGACTCGCCGCCGCGGGCCACCCACCGCTTCTCGCCCAGCCAGATGGCCGCGACGATGCCGATGATGATGCAGATCGCGTAGGCGCGCAGCGGGAACGGCCCGAGATACCACACGCCGCGAGGCGGACTGGGGATATAGGCCAGGACATCGGCGCCGGTGCTCTCGGCAAGGGCTCGTATGGTCACGAGTCCCCACCGTAGCAGTGTTTGATCTGCCCTCCGCTTCGCTCCGGGCGGGTTCGCGGCCCTGGAGGTCTCGTTCTTCCCTCCCTCCGCTCCCCGCTTCGCTCCTCCGCTCCACTCAGTCCAGAACGAGACGGGCCGCGAACCACCGAGTGATCCGCGGCCAAAAAGAAAGGTGTGTACCGAATTCGGTACACACCTTTCGAGGAGGTCGTTCGGTCAGGAGGCGACCGCCGCCGAGCGGACGCCCTGCGCCAGCTCCTCGGTCAGCGCCCGGATCGCGTCCAGGCCCTGCGCCGCCGCCGTCACCAGGGCCGAGCCCACGATGACGCCATCTGCGTAGGAGGCGATCTCGGCGGCCTGCGCGCCGCTGCGCACGCCCAGGCCGACGCCGATCGGAATGTCGGAATGGGCGCGGATGCGGGCGCACAGCGCCGGAGCCATCGACGACACCGCGTCACGCGCGCCGGTGACGCCCATGGTCGAGGCCGCGTACACGAAGCCCTTCGAGGCCTCGAGGGTCTTGACGAGCCGCTCCTCGGTGGAGGACGGCGCGACCAGGAAGATGCGGTCCAGGTTGTGGGTGGAGGACGCCACGAACCAGTCGTCGGCCTCCTCCGGAATCAGGTTGGGGGTGATCAGGCCCAGACCGCCCGCCGCCGCGAGATCGCGGGAGAAGCTGTCCACGCCGTACTTCAGCACCGGATTCCAGTAGGTCATGACGACGGCCTTGCCGCCCGCCTGGGAGATGGCCTCCACGACCTTGAACACGTCGCGCACCCGCACGCCGCCGGCCAGGGCCTGTTCGGCGGCACGCTGGATGGTGGGGCCGTCCATCACCGGATCGGAGTAGGCGACGCCGACTTCGATGATGTCGCAACCGGATTCGACCATCGCCTTACACGCGTCGATCGAGCCCTGCACGTCGGGGTAGCCCGCGGGCAGGTAGCCGATGAGCGCGGCGCGGTTCTCCTCGCGGCAGGCCGCGAAGGTGTTGGCGAGACGGGACTGCTGGCTCACTTGTCATCCCCCTCGGGCTTGTCGAACAGCCCGAACCACCGGGCGGCGGTGTCCATGTCCTTGTCGCCGCGGCCGGACAGGTTGACCACGATGATCTTCTCCGGGCCCAGCTCCTGACCGAGCTCGAGCGCGCCCGCCACCGCGTGCGCGGACTCGACGGCCGGGATGATGCCCTCGGCGCGGCTCAGCAGCAGGAGCGCGTCCATGGCCTCGGTGTCGGTGACCGGGTAGTACTCGGCGCGCCCGATGTCCTTGAGGTAGGCGTGCTCCGGGCCGACGCCCGGGTAGTCCAGACCCGCGGAGATGGAATGCGATTCGATGGTCTGCCCGTCCTCGTCCTGCAACAGGTACGAGTACGCGCCCTGGAAGGCGCCCGGGCTGCCACCGGTGAAAGTGGCGGCGTGACGGCCGGTTTCGACGCCGTCGCCAGCGGCCTCGTAGCCGATCAGGCGCACGGCCGGATCGTCGAGGAAGGCGTGGAAGATGCCGATCGCGTTGGAACCGCCACCGACACAGGCGGTTACCGCGTCGGGCAGACGACCGGTGTGGGCCTGGATCTGCTGCCGCGTCTCCAGGCCGACCACGCGCTGGAAGTCGCGCACCATGAGCGGGAACGGGTGCGGGCCCGCGGCCGTGCCGAAGCAGTAGTAGGTCTGCTCGGCATTGGTGACCCAGTCGCGCAGCGCCTCGTTGATGGCGTCCTTGAGGGTCTGCGAACCCGTTGTCACGCTGATGACTTCGGCGCCCAGCAGGCGCATGCGGGCCACGTTCAACTGCTGGCGCACGGTGTCGACCGCGCCCATGTAGATGACGCACTCGATGCCCAGCAGTGCGCACGCGGTGGCGGTGGCGACGCCGTGCTGGCCCGCGCCGGTCTCGGCGATGACGCGGGTCTTGTTCATGCGCTTGGCCAGCAGCACCTGGCCGAGCACATTGTTGATCTTGTGAGAACCGGTGTGGTTCAGGTCTTCCCGCTTCAGGAAGATGCGCGCGCCGCCCGCGTGCTGCGCGAGGTTCTTGCACTCGAACACCGGCGAGGGACGCCCGGTGTAGTCGCGCTGCAGCCGGTCCAGCTCATCGAGGAAGTTCGGGTCCACCCGGCACTTGTCGTATTCGGCGGTGACCTCTTCGATCACGGCCATCAGCGCCTCGGGCACGTGGCGGCCGCCGTACACGCCGAAGTGGCCGCCCACGTCGGGTTCGTGACTCTTGCGCGCGACGCCGTCACTGGCCTGGGGCAGGCCGAGAGTGTTCTTGCCGGACAGCTTTTCGGTCTGTGTCATCGCTTCTTTCACCGTCCCCGGCGAACCGGTTTCGGGCAGGACGGGTGGGTTCCGGCGGTCACCAGCTCGGCCACCGCGGCGCGCGGGTCGCCGCTGGTCACCAGGCCCTCGCCGACGAGCACGGCGTCCGCGCCCGCACCGGCGTAGGCCAGCAGGTCGGCGGTGCCGCGAATGCCGGACTCGGCCACGCGGATCACTTCACTGGGCAGACCGGGGGCGATGCGCGCGAACACATCCCGGTCCACCTCGAGGGTCTTCAGGTTGCGGGCGTTCACGCCGATCACGCTGGCCCCGGCCTCGAGCGCCCGGTCGGCCTCTTCCTCGGTGTGCACCTCGACCAGCGCGGTCATGCCCAGCGATTCGGTGCGGTCGATGAGCGCGGACAGCACGTCCTGCTCCAGCGCGGCCACGATCAGCAGGATCACGTCGGCGCCGTGCGCGCGGGCCTCGTGGATCTGGTACGGGCCGACGATGAAGTCCTTGCGCAGGACCGGGATGTCGACCGCGGCGCGGACCGCGTCCAGGTCGGCCAGCGAACCGCCGAAGCGGCGCTGCTCGGTGAGCACGCTGATGATGCGGGCGCCGCCGTCCTCGTAGGCGCGGGCCAGGTCGGCGGGGTTGGGGATGTCGGCGAGCGCGCCCTTGGAGGGGCTGGCCCGCTTCACCTCGGCGATGACGCCGATGCCCTCGGCGTGCAGGGCGGCCTTGGCGTCACGCGGGGACCGCGCCGCCGCCGCGGCCGCTTTCACGGCCTGGAAATCCAGAAGGGCTTCCCGCGCGGCCACGTCCGCACGGACCCCGTCGAGAATCGAGTCGAGTACCGTCATCTGGCTCGAATCCTTTCTGGGGAGACGGACTTGCTGCCTGAGAATCCCCCCAGGCGCTGTCTCACCGCTGCTGATAAAGAGTAAATGGCTATGTTCCCGGTCTTGACGGCGGGGCTGGAAGCGGCGACGCTGCCGCTGTCCGGCCCAGCTCAGTGGTGTTCCCCGCGCGTGGCCCCGGAACCCGGATCGTCCTGCGCGGCAGAGTGATCGGCGTCGTCGTCGGTCGGATCCAGGCCCTCGTCGAGCGCGTCCCACAGCACGCGACCCGACAACTGCTCCTTCGACGGCGGCTGTGACCCGGATTCCGCGGGTCCCCGGTCGGCGTGATGCTGGGCAACCTGTTCGGCCGCCGCGGACTTCCGCACGGCCGGGCTGTCGTACTTGCCCGACATGCGGGCCGTCTCGCGGGGCATGCGCACCAGCAGCAGCCCGGCCACGAACGCCGCCACCGCCCCGACCAGCGTCAGCACGGCAGGCAATGACGCGGTGGTCACGGTTCCGGGGTGCTCCCAGGCCCGCAGCTCGGCCAGCCGGGCGGCCCGGTCACCGGTCCTGCCCTGATGGACCAACAGGGCGTAGGCGGGCACCGCGGCCACCGCGGCGAGCACCGCCACCACCACGCCCACGCCACGCCGCCACCAGCCGTGGGTGGCGAACACCGCCGCGATGGTGGCCAGCAGGACCAGGGCCAGCGGCGTCAGCGCGCCGAACCAGGTGCTGCCGTTGAGGTGGGCGGTACGCGGCGGGCCGAGCTCGCTGGTCACCTCGACGGTCACCCAGGTCATCCGCGACGACGCCCACAGCAGCGCGGCGGCGACGGCCAGCAGCGCCACGGCCGCGATCGGCCGGGTCCGTTTCGGCTGCGCCCCAGCGCTTTCCGGGGTTTCGGCGCTTGCCGGGGTGGCGGGGTTCTCCGGGGTCTCGGGACTGTCCGCCGGATCGGACTCCGAATCGGTCATCGATCCGCGCCGTTCGGGCGGTAGGCGCGGACGGTCTCCGCGGCCGCGATGGCCTTGAGGACCGCCATGGCCTTGTTGCGCGATTCCACGTCCTCGTACTCCGGGTCGGAGTCGGCCACGATGCCCGCGCCGGCCTGCACGTAGGCGGTGCCGCCCTTGAGCAGCGCGGTGCGGATGGCGATCGCGGTGTCGGCGTCACCGGCGAAGTCGAGGTAGCCGACCACGCCCGCGTACACGCCGCGGCGAGTGGGCTCGAGCTCCTCGATCAACTCCATGGCCCGGACCTTGGGCGCGCCGGACAGCGTTCCGGCCGGGAAGCAGGCCTGGACCGCGTCGAGCGCGACCTTGCCCGCCCGCAACCGGCCCGACACCGTGGACACCAGGTGCATGACGTGCGAGTACCGCTCGACGTGCCGGTACTCGGTGACCCGCACGGTGCCCGGCTCGCAGACCCGGCCCAGGTCGTTGCGGCCCAGGTCGACGAGCATGAGGTGCTCGGCGTTCTCCTTCGCGTCCTCGAGCAGGCCCTTCTCCAGCAGGAGGTCGTCCTCCTCGGTGGCCCCGCGCCAGCGGGTGCCCGCGATCGGATGCGTGGTGGCCACACCGTCCTTCACCGTGACCAGCGATTCGGGGCTGGAGCCGACGATGGAGAACGCGGTGCCGCCGGAGCCGTCCGGGATGTGCATGAGGTACATGTACGGGCTCGGGTTGGAAGCACGCAGCATGCGGTAGAGGTCCAGCGGGGTGCCGTGGTAGTCCATCTCGAAGCGCTGCGAGAGCACCACCTGGAACGCCTCGCCCGCCTCGATCTCCTTGACCAGGCGGCGCACGCCCGCGCCGAACTCCTCGGAGGTGCGCTGGCGGCGGTAGTCGGGCTCGGGCCGGTCGAAGACCGAGACGGTGGACTCGGCGGGCGCGGCCAGGGCCTCGGTCATGCGGTCCAGGCGGGCGACCGCGTCGTCGTAGGCCTCGTCGACGCGCTCGTCGGTGCCGTTCCAGTTCACCGCGTTGGCGATCAGGGTGATCGCGCCCTCGTGGTGGTCGAAGGCGGCCAGGTCGGTGGCCAGCATCAGGACCATCTCGGGAACCTGGAGGTCGTCGGTGGCCAGGCTGGGCAGGCGTTCGAGCCGGCGCACGGTGTCGTAGCCGAGGTAGCCGACCAGGCCGCCGGTCAGCGGCGGCAGGCCGGGCAGGCGCTCGGTGCGCAGCACCCGCAGCGACTCGCGCAGCGCTTCCAAGGGGTCGCCGCCGACGGGCGCGTCGGCCGGGGTCTGCCCGAGCCAGGCGGCCTGGTCGTCGACCACGGTGAGCGCGCTGGGGCTGCCCGCGCCGATGAACGACCATCGCGACCACGAGCGGCCGTTCTCGGCCGACTCCAGCAGGAAGGTGCCGGGCCGGTCGGCGGCCAGTTTGCGGTAGGCGGACAGCGGAGTCTCGGAGTCCGCCAGCACCTTTCGAATCACCGGGACCACGCGGTGATCGGCCGCGAGCGACCGGAACTGCTCCCGGGAGGTGGTGGTGTCGATTGGCAAACCGTGGGCGCCGTGCATTGCCCCATCATTCCAGGCCCACCGGGCGGGATCTAAATCGCTCTCCCCGCCCAGCCGAGCGGGCCGCTGCGGCGAATACCTGAAGCGGTCTCACCACGCTCGCGGCGGTAGCACGCGGTATCCCCCATTTTCGAGAGGAGATCAACACAGATGTACCCCTCGCAACCGGTGGCTCCGGAGGGTCCACGGCACGCAGCTCCGCAGATGGCCCCGGGCGTCATGCCCGGTCAGCCGCCTCGGATGATGCATGTGAACCCCGGCGGGAAGTACTCCGCCATCTCCTCGTTCGTCACCTACGTGAAGGCGCTCGAGTCGCTGGATCCGCGCAACTTCCCCGACGAGTACGCCGAGCACACCGATCGCATCAAGGAACTGAAGCCGTTCCTGCGCGCCCACGGCATCCTCGACGTGATGAACATCAAGAACCCGGAGGTCGCCGCCCTGATCGGGGCGTGACACCGCACCGACACCGCGTGTCGAGGGTGGTTGGGGCTCCGGGGGCCGACCCCCGGACCCCCAGGCAGGGAACCAGCCGACAGGCCGGCGGCGGGCACTCACCGAGCCCCGTGCCCGGCAAGGGATTCCGGCCGGACGGTCACCGCGTCCCCAGATAGCTCGTGCACGATGAATTGGGGGTAGGGTACGGGCATGAAGGTCGGTCAGCTGGCACCCAATTTCGAACTATCGGATCAGTCCGGCACCCCGCGTTCGCTCGAGTCACTGCTCGCGGACGGCCCGGTGGTGCTGTTCTTCTATCCCGCGGCGAACACGCCGGTGTGCACCGCCGAGGCGTGCCACTTCCGGGATCTGGCAACGGAATTCAAGGCCGCCGGGGCGAGCTGCGTGGGCATCAGCGCGGATTCGGTCGAGGTGCAGTCGGGATTCGCCGAGAAGCAGGGACTGGGCTACCCGGTGCTCTCGGACCCGGGCGCGAAGGTCGCCGCGGAGTTCGGCGTGAAGCGCGGCCTGCTGGGCGCGATCGTGCCGGTCAAGCGGACCACCTTCGTGATCGACCCGGATCGGACCGTGGCCAAGGTGATCACCAGCGAGATGCGCGCCAACGTGCACGCCGACGAAGCCCTGAAGTTCCTGCGCGAACGCTGACGGACCGCTCCCGCTCGGTCCCGGCGCGCGACCCCGTCGCGTCGATGCTTCGCCCGCCGACAATTCGGACATACGCTGAGCGCATGACTACGGCCGGCACCGAGCAGGAGCGAAAGTCTTCAACCTTCGTCACGTGGCGCAATCGCATCATTGCCGCGGTCGCGACCCTGGCGGTGTTGTGGCTGTCCTATCTGATCCTGGCCGCGTTCATTCCGCGGTGGTGGGCGCAGCGCCTGGGGGAAATGGTCGGTTCGAGTTTCGCCAAGGGCATCTGGTACGGCCTGTTGATGGGGCTGATTTGCACAGCGGTGCCACTCCTCCTGTTCCTGGCGGCGGGTCTGTTCTGGCGTAAACGGGCCGGAAAGTTCGTCGCGGGCGGGGCCGCCGTGCTGGCCCTGGTCCTCGCCATCCCGAATTTGATGACGCTGACCATCGTGTGGGGCAACTCCAGTGCCGCGCACGCCGGGGAACGCATTCTCGACGTCGACGCCCCGGGATTCCGCGGCGCCTGCCTGGCGGGCGCGATCATCGCCGCCGCGCTGTTCCTGCTGGTCGCATTTCTCTTGGTGCGCAAGCGATTCCGCCGCCACCGCGCCGACAGACAGCGAAACGAACCGGAAAAACCGAGCGTGTCGCCGGAAACTCCGGCAAATCCTCCCGAAGTCGGCACGAACTAATTCCGCGCGTAACACGCGTGATCGATGTCACGTCATTCGGCAACATCGTGACTGGCGAGCGAAGTCGTGGCAAACTTTGACGTGCGAGTGACTTGTTCGATGCCGCGACACGGGCTCTCGAACGGTCGGGGACCAACCGTCACTCGGCTGGTACGAGAGGGCGCGCACGGTGACCAAGTCGATGAATCCCCAAGAACAGCGAGCTTGGCGAACCCTGATCGCGCTCACCACCCGACTGCCCGCCGCTTTGGACACCCAGCTGCAACGCGAGTCCGGGATTACCCATTTCGAATACTTCGTGATGGCCTTGCTCTCCGAAGAACCCGATCACCGCTTGCAACTCAGCGACCTCGCGCAAAAGGCAAATGCATCGCTATCACGGCTCTCGCATGTGGTGTCCAAACTCGAGCGGCTCGGCTGGGCGCAACGCGTGGCGCTGACCGGCCGTCGCGGGGCCCAGGCCGTGCTCACCGACGCGGGATATCGCAAGGTCAGCGACGCCGGACCCGGCTATCTGGAGTGCGTGCGCGGCCTGGTGTTCGACGGCCTCGACGCCGATCAGACCGAGCAACTGCTGGCACTCGGTGAAACCCTGGTGGCACAGCTCGACAAGGGCATGACCCGCGGGCTCGGCCGCTCGGGGCGGCCCAGCTCGCATCTGGGTCTGGATCCCGCCGAATCCGACTGAGGCTCAGCCCTCGTCGGACAGCAGCCGATCGCCCTGCGACAACAGCACGTCGGTGTCGAAGCAGGTGTGGGTGCCCGTATGGCAGGCCGCGCCCTCCTGGTCGACGATGAGCAGCACGGTGTCGCCGTCACAGTCCAGACGCACCTCGTGCACGTACTGGGTGTGGCCGGAGGTCTCGCCCTTCACCCAGTACTGCTGCCGCGAACGCGAGTAGTAGGTGCCCTTGCGGGTGTCGAGGGTGCGGGCCAGCGCCTCGTCGTCCATCCACGCCATCATCAGCACGTCGCCCGTGCTCTTCTCCTGGGCGATGGCGGCGAACAGGCCGTCGGCATTGCGCTTGAGGCGCGCGGCGATCGCGGGATCCAGGCCGCTCATCGAACCGTGATCCCTTCCGCGCGCATGGCGTCCTTGACCTCGCCGATGGTGAGATCGCCGAAGTGGAAGACGCTGGCGGCCAGCACCGCGTCCGCGCCCGCCTGCACGGCCGGGGCGAAGTCGGCGACCTTGCCCGCGCCGCCGGAGGCGATGACCGGCACCGACACCGCGGCGCGCACCGCGCGGATCATGGTCAGGTCGAAGCCGGCCTTGGTGCCGTCGGCGTCCATCGAGTTCAGCAGGATCTCCCCGACGCCCAGCTCGGCGCCGCGCACGGCCCATTCCACGGCGTCGATGCCGGTGCCGCGCTTGCCGCCGTGGGTGGTGACCTCCCAGCCGGACGGGGTGGGGTCCTGGCCCGCGGGCACGGTGCGGGCGTCGACCGACAGCACGATGCACTGCGAGCCGAACCGCTCCGACATCTCGCGCAGCACCTCGGGACGGGCGATGGCGGCGGTGTTCACCGACACCTTGTCCGCGCCCGCGCGCAGCAGCCGGTCCACGTCCTCGACGGTGCGCACGCCGCCGCCGACGGTGAGCGGGATGAAGATCTGCTCGGCGGTGCGGGTGACCACGTCGATCATGGTGCCGCGGTCGCCGGTGGAGGCGGTGACGTCGAGGAAGGTCAGCTCGTCCGCGCCCTGCGCGTCGTAGATGGCCGCCAGTTCGACGGGATCGCCCGCGTCCCTGAGGTTTTCGAAGTTGACGCCTTTGACCACGCGCCCGGCGTCGACGTCCAGGCACGGAATCACGCGTACTGCAAGTGTCACTGCTCTGCCTCTCCTCGGACCCGATCGGCGGTGTCGGCGATCAGTTCCAGTAGTTCCTCGTGCACGCCGGGCGCGGCGGCCAGCACCGAACCGGATTCGATGGTCCAGTCCGCGCCCAGCAGATCGGTGACGACCCCGCCCGCGGCCCGGACCAGCACCACGCCCGCGGCGTTGTCCCACGGGTGATGTCCGAACACCACGGCCCCGCCCAGAATTCCGGACGCGGTGTAGGCCAGGTCGATGCCGGTGGAGCCGTACATGCGCTGCCGGCCCGACAGCCGCGACAGCGCGCCCAGCAGGTTGAAGCGGAAGATGCCCGGAATCCGGCCCGCCCCATCGATATTGAAGCTGCCGAACCCGATCATGGCGGTGGCCAGTTTGGCCGGGGCCAGCCGCGGCAGCGGGGTGCCGTTGAGCAGCAGCGGCCCGCCGTCGACGGCCGCGTAGCGCTGGCCCAGGATCGGCAGCCAGGTCAGGCCGATGACGGGGACGCCGTCACGCACCAGCGACAGCAGCATCCCGCACATGGGGCTGCCCGCCGAGTAGTTGAAGGTGCCGTCGATCGGGTCGAGCACCCACGCGGTGCCCGAGGTCAGCTGCGGGCCGCCGAATTCCTCGCCGTGCACCGGGATTCCGGTGCGCTCGGCCAGTCGCTGCGAGATGGTGCGCTCGAGTTCCAGGTCGAGTTCGGTGGCGAAGTCGTTGCGCCCCTTCTCGACCGCGCTCGGCGCCCCGATGCCCTCGACGAAACGCGGTGCGGCGGAGTCGAGCACCGCGCTGGCGATGCCGAGCAGTTCGGCGAGTTCGGCGGCCATCGGCGGTTATCGAACCGCGGCCAGGGCTTCGGGCAGGGTGAACCGGCCCGCGTACAGGGCCTTACCGATGATCGCGCCCTCGACGCCCTCGTCCACCAGGGTGGCGATGGCGGTCAGGTCCTCGAGCACCGAGATGCCGCCCGACGCGATGACCGGCGCCTCGGCCGCGTTCGCGACCTGGCTCAGCAGATCCAGGTTCGGCCCGGTCAGGGTGCCGTCCTTGGACACGTCGGTGACCACGTAGCGCGAGCAGCCGTCGCGTTCGAGCCGCTCGAGCACCTCCCACAGGTCGCCGCCGTCTGTGACCCAGCCGCGGCCGCGCAACCGCCACTCGCCGTCAATGAGCTTCACGTCCAGGCCGACGGCGACCTTGTCGCCGTACTCGCCGATGGCGCGGGCGCACCACTCCGGGTTCTCGATGGCCGCGGTGCCGATATTGACGCGCGCGCAGCCGGTGGCCAGCGCCGCCTTCAGCGACTCGTCGTCACGGATTCCGCCCGACAGTTCGACCTTCACGTCGAGTTCGCCGATGACCCCGGCGATGATGTCGCGATTGGACCCTTTGCCGAACGCGGCGTCCAGGTCGACCAGATGCACCCACTCCGCCCCCGCCTGCTGCCAGGCCAGAGCGGCGTCGCGCGGCGAACCATAACTGGTTTCGCTGCCCGCCTCCCCTTGAACCAGGCGCACAGCTTCACCATTGGCGACATCGACGGCAGGTAGCAGCACAAGACTCACGGGGTAAGCCTAGTGGTTGCCCGGTGTCACACCGTTCGCAGGGTGAACCGAGTCGCGGCGGCGCGGCCACCGCGCCCGGGCCGCCCTCCGTCCCGATTCATTGCCGGGCGAGCCAGTCCGAGAGCCGGGTCGGGGCGAGTTCCGCGCCCGGGCCCGGCACCAGGCTCTCCGGACCGAGGAGGGTCCCGAAGTACCGGGCCTGCGGGTCGGTGACCACATCGCGCGGGTCGGATCGGGCGGTGAGCACGGTGCGAATCCACTGGTCGAGGCCGAACTTCTCGGGCCCGCCGACCTCGAGCGCGCCATTGCGGGGCGAGTCCAGCGCGGCCTGCGCGGTCGCGGCGGCGACATCGTCGGCGGCCATCGGCTGGACGCCGCCGTCGGACAATCGGACCACGCCGTCGACGGTGGCGGAATCGGCTATGCCACCGGCGAATTCGAAGAATTGCGTGGCGCGCACGATCGTGTACGGGAGGCCGGAACTCCGGATCAGTTCCTCCTGCGCCGCCTTCGCTTGCAGGTACCCGGATTCCGGCAGGTCGCCCGAGCCGACCACCGACAACGCGACGTAGTGGCCGACGCCCGCGCTCTGCGCGGCGTCGAGCAGGTTGGCGGTCGAGATGCGGAAGAACGCCATGACGTCGTCGTCGGCGAACGACGGCGAATTGGAGACGTCGACGACGACGTCCGCGCCCTGCAGCGCCTCTTTCACGCCGACACCGGTCACCGTGTCGACGCCCTTGCTCGGTGCGGCCGGAACTGCCTGGTGGCCACTATCGCCCAAACGGTTGACGACATTCGACCCGATCAGGCCGGTGCCGCCGATGACGACAATCTTCATGTCCGTTCCTTCCGTTGTCGCGCTTGCCTCGGCTTCCACCATCCCACCGAGCGGTTGTTCAGCTGCCTCCGGCGTGCGATTCGAGGATGCGATTGAGGGTCAGGACGAAGTTCGCGCGTTCGGCGGCGGTGAACCCGGGCAGGAGTTCCTGCTGCGCCGCTTCCAAACGTTCGTCGAGCTCGGCGAGGTGGGCTCGGCCGGCGCGGGTGAGAGTGAGGGTGTTGCGGCGGCGATCGGCGGGGTCGGGGGTGCGGGTGACCAGCCCGCGGTCGGCCAGGTCGTTGACGGCGGAGACGACGTCACTGCGGTCGATGCCGGTACGGCGTCCAGCTGCGGCCTGACTGAGCGGGCCGTGCTCGTCGAGGGTGGCGAGCAGGGCGTAGTGGTAGCGGCGGGAACCGGTGGGTTCCAGGGCCTTCTCGGTGCAGCGGTTGGCGATGATCGCGGCCTGGCCCAGGAGTCGGGTGGGCAAGGCGCGCAACCGCCCGGAGGCTCCTTCGGGCGCGGTGTCCATGACAGCGAATCTACCAACACTTGTTGGGAGCACCCACGATCAATTACATTGGTTCTACCAACGTTGGACAAACCAACAATCTCGTCGAAAGACTCTCATCATGAACGCGATCGACATCAGCACCAGCCGAATCCAGGACCTGGCTGACAAATTCGAGATCACCGAGCTGGTCCACCGCCTCGGCCGCGCCCTCGACGAGGGCGACTGGGCCGAACTCGCCACGCTCTACACCCCTGACGCCACCGCCCAGACCCCGGGCGGCCTGGCCGTCGGCCGCACCGCCCTGGTCACCCAGGCCAGCCGAAACCACGCCCCCGACAAGCACATTCAGCACATCATCACCGGAATCATTGTCGACCTGGACGGTGACACCGCCCGCGTGCGCGCTAACCTGCTGGCCGTCTTCGCCTGGGGGCCCGCCCAAGACCCCACCCTCGGCTCCCAGCCCCGCCTCACCCTCGGCGAGGTCTACCGCTTCGAGGCCGCCCGCACCCCCGACGGCTGGCAGTTCGCCAGCGTCGCCTCCGCCCCCGTCTGGTCCGTCGGCGCCCGCCCGACGCGGGAGTGACCCACCTCACCGACTGCACTGTCAGGAATCCGCGCGCTGTCTCGTTCAGAGGGCACGCGAACCAGACAGGAGCGAAATCATGCAGCACCGCATCGTCGTCCTCGGGGCCGGCTACGCCGGCGCCTTCACCGCCGGATACCTTGCCCGCACCCTCCACTCCCGCGACTTCGAGATCACCGTGGTCAACGCCGAACCCGATTTCGTCGAACGGCTGCGGCTGCATCAGCTCGCGGCCGGACATGCGCTGCCGCACCGGCCGCTGGCGGAGGTGTTCGCGGGCACCGGCATCCGGCTGCGGGTGGCGCGGGTGATCGGTGTCGACGCCGACCACCGCACCGTCACCATCGCCGATGCCGAAGGCACACACCGCATCGAATACGACACCCTGCTCTACGCGCTCGGCAGTACCGCCGCCGTGCACGACGTTCCGGGTGCCGCGGAGCACGCGTTCAACGTCGCCGGACGGCCGTCCGCGCTGGCTCTGCGCGCCCGTCTGGACGAGCTCGGCGAGCACGGCACGGTGCTCGTGGTCGGCGGCAATCTGACCGCGATCGAGACCGCAACCGAGATCGCCGAAGCCCGTCCAGGACTGCGGGTCCAGCTGGCCACCAGCGGTGAACTGGGCGGCTGGCTGGGTCCGAAGGCCCGCCGTCATCTGCTGCGCGCGTTCGATCGATTCGGTATCACCATCCACGAGCACACCGTCATCGCGCGGGTCGAGGCGCGGCGGGCCGTCGCCGACGATGGGACCGTCTTCGCCTCGGATGCGATCGTGTGGACCGCGGGCTTCGCCGTCCATCCGATCGCCGCCGACAGTGGCCTGGCGGTGGAAGCCAACGGGCAGATCACGGTCGACCGGCAGATGCGGTCGGTCTCGCACCCGGAGGTGTACGTCGCCGGTGACAGCGTCTTCGTCATCGGCGAGAACGGTCGTCCGCTGCCGATGTCGTGCGCGTCGGCGGGATTCACCGGCATGCAGGCGGCGGCCGCGATCCTCGGCGACCGGACCGGGCGCACCGTCAAGGCGACCACTCTGAGTTACGTCGGCAACCACATCAGTCTCGGCCGCGAGGACGCGATCTTCCAGCTGGTCGACAGTGCCGGGCAGGCCAAGCCCGGGGCCCTGTGCGGCCGACCGGCGGCGCTGGTCAAGGCGGCGATCGTGGCGGGAAGCGGCTGGAGCATCAGCCACCCGACCTTCGGAATGCCAAGCCGCACACGCCGCTCGGCGCCGGCCCGCCCGCACCCCGTCGATGTGGTCACCGCATAGGGTGACGCTCATGGATGCCGCCACCGTGGCGTGTTTCGAGGCCAGTCGCAACCGGCTGGCCTCCCTCGCCTACCGTCTGCTCGGCTCGGCCGCCGACGCCGAGGACACGGTGCAGGACGCGTTCCTGCGGTGGCAGGCGGCAGACCGGGACTATGTCGAGGTCCCCGAGGCGTGGCTGACGAAGATCGTCACCAACCTGGCACTCGATCGCCTCCGCTCGGCGCAGGTCCGCCGCGAACGCGCGGTCGGCGCCTGGATGCCCGAACCCTTGCTCGACGGCGACCCGATGCTGGGCCCCGCCGAGACCGCCGAACAACGCGAATCGGTGACCGTGGCGGTCCTGCTGCTGATGGAGCGTCTGAGCCCGCTCGAACGAGCCGTTTACGTTCTGCGCGAGGCCTTTTCCTACACCCACGCCGAGATCGCCGACATCCTCGCCATCACCGAATCCGCCAGTCAGCAGCACGCCCACCGGGCCCGCCGTCGAATCACCTTCTCCGCCAACAACACCGGCAGCGACCCCGCCGCCGCCCGCAGCATCGTCCAGGCTTTCGTCGACGCCGCCACCTCGGGCCGCACCGACCACCTCGTATCTCTGCTCACCGCCGACGCGACCGCCACTTCCGACGGCGCGGGCGGCTCGGCGCCCAAGCTGATCCACTTCCTCACCCCCGAACGCGTTGCCATCGCAGTCCGAACCGGATTCACCCCCACACCCGCGAAACTCCGCCAGTTCAACGGCTCCCCCACAATCCACGCCGCCGTCCTCAACGGCTGCCCCGCCATGCTCATCACCCTCGCCGACCACATCCTCAGCGTCACGATCCTGGAACTGCGCGACGACAAGATCGCCGCCCTACACGGCATCGGCGCCCCGGCCCGCCTCCACCGCCTCACCGAGCATTGGCGACGCCGCGACCACGACGCACCACTCGTCGAGCTGTGGAGCCGGACTCCCGAGTAGCGAGGCCGTCGTGCCTACCCGTGTCGTGCCACGTCCTCGCACAGGATGCTCGGCCAGCGAGCGAGATCGGCCGGTGTCTGCGCCACCTCCAGGGTGGCCTTCGGCAGCAGGTCCACCAGCGCCTCGGCAGTCGACACCGGATGGGCGGGGTCGTCTGTCCAGGCCAACACCGTGGTCGGCACGTCGATCGCGGCGATCGCCTCGGGGGCGGGCAGGTCGCTCATCGCCGCCCCGCGGAACAGTGCGGGCAGCAGGTGCTCGGCGACATCCGGCACGGTTTCCGGCGTTCCGACGGTGGCCGGCGGGCGAGGCGCGGTGAGATCGGCGCCGAGGAAGGCGGCAATTCCCTGCTCCTCGATCAAGCGGGCATTCTTCCGGTAGATGTCGGCCTTCGCGGCTCGGGTGCGCCAAGCGGTCGCGGGCACGAGCAGGGTGAGGCCGGCGAATCGGCCGGGATCGCGGACGGCGGCGTGCAGCAGTGTCCCGGTACCCATCGACGGACCGACGCCGTGCACCTGTTCACCGGGGAACCAGTGGTCGAGCAGGTTCAGCAGGTCATCGGCCAGAACCGGCCACCGATAGTCCTCGGGGACGGCACGACCCGTCGAGTGGCCGTGACCGCGCGCGTCGTACCGCAGCAATCGGGTTCCGCTGAGTCCGCGGCCGAGATCGAGGTCCATCAGACGGTCGCGGTGGCGGCTGGAGGTGAGGCCGTGCAGTTGGACGACCGGGTGGCCGCCCTCGTCGCTCAATTCCACGTCGATGTCGGCGCCGGAAACGCGGAAGGTCGGCACGGTGGCTCCCAGGGTGCTGGTGAGACGGCGATCGCTCGAGAAGGAGCCTAGGATACCGTCATGCGGCTGACCAACGTCGCGCACCTGCGCCTGCCGTTCGGCCGCCTCCTGGGCTTCGACGTCACCACGGGGCGGGTGGGCCGGTCTCTTCCCGTGTCCTTCGACCAGCGACGCCATGTCGGCGCCGGCGACCGAGCGGGATCCTGGATGGCGTTGTCCTTCAAGCTCTCCGCGCCGGTACCGCCCGACGAGCTCGCGGCCGCCTGGCTGGCGGTGATCGAGCGGCACGGCACGCTGCGGTCGGTCTTCGTGCCGGGCGCGGACGGCGAGCCTCAGCTCTACGAGGTCGATATCCTCCCCGGCGGCTGGGTCGAGCATGTGATCGCTCCGGGGCAGGCGGTCAACGATGCGCTCCGAGCCGTGCTCGACCGTGCTTGCTCACCGTACAGTCCTCCGTCGCATCGGCTATGTGTGCTCGAGACCGCGGTCGGGCCGACCGTGGTGGTCGCCGCCGACCACTCGCACGTCGACATGTGGTCGATGCTGGTGATCGCGCGTGACCTGCTCGCCGCGCTGGCCGCGGTGCAGCAGGGTCGTTCACCGTCGTTACCGCCCGTACCCGCCTTCGCGGAGCACACCCGCGCGCTGCGGGACCTCCCGCCGGCGCCCGCCGAGGTGCACCGCCGCTGGGCTGAGGTGCTGGCGGGCAGCGGCGATGTGATGCCACGGTTCCCGCTGTCGCTGGGTGAGGCGACGTTGCAGCAGGAGCGCGTGGAGGTGCGCGATGTCCTCGACGTCGACGACAGCGCCGCGTTCTCGGCGCAGGCCCGCGACGACGGCGTCTCGACCTTGGCGCTGGTGGTGGGGGCGATGACCGAGGTGACCCGCGAGCTGGCCGGCACCGCACTGCGGGCGGTGTTTCCGGTGCACAGTCGGTATGACACCACCTGGCACGACTCGGTGGGGTGGTTCATCACCAACTCGGTGCTCGAGTCGGCCGACCCCGATCCCCGTGCCAGTGCCGAGGCGGTGAAGGAGGCCGTCCGGATGGGGTCCTGGCCGCTGGAGGACATCCTGCGTCCGTGGGGCGGGATGCCCGAGGCGCCGGGGATGTTCGCGATTTCGTGGCTGGACCTGCGCCGGCTGCCGGTGCGAGTCGACGCGACCGGATTGGAGGCGCAATACGTCGGCGCGACGATTCGGACCGACGGCGTGATGCTCTGGTTCGTCCTCGACGAGATCGGGCTGCACCTGCGCTGCCGGTACCCGGACACTCCCGAGGCCCGGCGGCACGTCGGCGCTTGGCTGGACACGCTGATCGCCCGGCTGCAGGCCCGGGCGCGGGCTTCGGTCGGTGGCCGGCTCCGACTCGGCGACCGGATCTATCGTGTGCAGCGGGCGGCGCGTGCCGACGTTCCGGCGCTGGTCGCGCTGCTCTCCGATGACGAGATCGGCCGTGCCCGTGAAGGTTCCGAGATTACCCGCTACGAGGAGGCGTTCGACGCCATCACCGGGGATTTCTCGCACTATCTGGCCGTGGTCCGGGACGAGGGCGACAGGATCGTCGGCACCATGCAGCTCAGCATCATTCCGGGCCTGTCCCGCGGCGGGGCCACCCGCCTCCAGATCGAGGGAGTTCGGGTCGCCGCCTCGGAACGCTCTCGCGGCATCGGGACCGCGATGCTCGAGTGGGCGCACGACCACGGCAGGCACCGAGGTGCGACACTCGCGCAGGTCACCACGGACCGGGTCCGCACGCGGGCGCACGCCTTTTACGCGCGGCTCGGGTACGACAATAGTCACGTCGGGCTGAAGCGGGCGCTCTGACGGATTCGCCGCGGAACCGGGGGTTTGGGCGAGCGCGGTCGATCAGATCGAGTGGACCCAGTTCCGGAGGAGGTGGGCTCCGGCGTCGCCGGACTTCTCGGGGTGGAACTGCGTCGCGGAGAGGGGGCCGTTCTCGACCGCGGCGAGGAACGGGACGCCGTGTTCGGCCCAGGTGAGTTTGGCCGGGGCGATCTGGCCGCCGCCGTCGTCGGTCCAGCCCCAGTGCTGGGCGGCGTAGGAGTGGACGAAGTAGAAGCGGGTGTCGGCGTCCATGCCCGCGAACAGCACGCTGTCCTCGGGAGGCTTGACCGTGTTCCAGCCCATGTGCGGCAGGACCGGCGCGTCCAAACGCTCGACGGTGCCGGGCCATTCGCCGCAGCCGTCGGTCTCGACGCCGAACTCGACGCCGCGCTCGAACAGGATCTGCATGCCGACGCAGATGCCCAGGATCGGGCGGCCGCCGGCGAGACGCGTGCCGATGATGCGGTCACCGCGCACGGCGAGCAGACCCGACATGCAGGCCGCGTAGGCGCCGACGCCGGGCACCACGAGACCGTCCGCGTTCAGGGCGATCTCGGGGTCGGCGGTGATGATCACCTCGGCGCCGGTGCGGGCCAGGGCGCGGCTCGCCGAGTGCAGGTTGCCCGAACCGTAGTCGAGCAGGGCGATCTTCTTGGTCACAGCGAACCCTTGGTGGACGGGACCCCGGACACGCGCGGGTCGTATTCGACCGCCGCGCGCAGAGCCCGCGCGACGGCCTTGTATTCGGCCTCGGTGATGTGGTGCTGGTCGCGGCCGTAGAGCACGCGCACATGCAGGGCGATGCGTGCGTTGAGCGCGATCGACTCGAACACGTGGCGGTTGATGACCGTCGAGTAGGACGCGGTCGGGGCGACGCTCGGAATGATGGTGTGCAGCATGTGATCCGGCTCGCCGGTGTGCACGCAGTACGGCCGGCCGGACACGTCGACGACGGCGTGGGCGAGGGTCTCGTCCATCGGGATGAAGCAGTCGCCGAAGCGGCGGATGCCCTTCTTGTCGCCGAGCGCCTGACCCAGGGCCTGGCCGATGACGATGGCGGTGTCCTCGACGGTGTGGTGGGCCTCGATCTCGATGTCGCCCTTGGCTTGGACGGTGAGGTCGAAGCTGCCGTGCTGGCCGAAGGCGGTCAGCATGTGGTCGTAGAACGGGACGCCGGTGGAGATGTCGGTCTTGCCGGAGCCGTCCAGGTTGAGCTCCACCACGATGCTGGACTCGCGGGTGGTGCGCTCGACCCGGGCGATGCGGTCGGCGGGACGTTCGGTGGTCATCGGGCGATCAGCTCCTCGGACGCCAGTTTCGCGCTGACGCGCAGGAATTCGTCGTTCTCGGCGGCCAGGCCGATGGTGGTGCGCAGGTAGCCGGGGATGCCGACGTCGCGGATGAGCACGCCCTCGTCGAGGTAGTGGTGCCAGGCGCGCGCCGCGTCGGCGAAGCGGCCGAACAGCACGAAGTTGGCGTCGGACGGGATCACGTCGTAGCCCAGTTCGGTCAGCGCCGCCATCACGTGGTCGCGCTGTGCGGCCAATTCGTGGACGCTGCCCAGGGTTTCGTCCGCGTGCCGCAGCGCCGCCCGCGCCGCGGCCTGGGTGACCACGGACAGGTGGTAGGGCAGGCGCACCAGCAGCATGGCGTCGATGACCGCGGGCGCGGCCACCAGGTAGCCCAGCCGCCCGCCCGCGAAGGCGAACGCCTTGGACATGGTGCGGCTGACCACCAGCTTGGTCGGGTACTTGTCGATCAGGCCGATGGCGCTGGGCGCGGAGGAGAACTCGCCGTACGCCTCGTCGACCACCACGATGCCGGGGGCGGCGTCGAGGATGCGCTCCAGGTCCGGGATCGGGATGCTGTGCCCGGTCGGATTGTTGGGGCTGGTCACGAAGACCACGTCGGGGTGCTTCTCCCCCACCGTGAGCACCGCGAAGTCGATGTCGAGGGAGAAGTCGCCGTTGCGCTTGGCCTCGATCCACTCGGTGTCGATGCCCTCGGAGATGATCGGGTGCATCGAGTACGAGGGCACGAAACCCAGTGCGCTGCGGCCGGGTCCGCCGAACGCCTGCAGCAGCTGCTGCAGGATCTCGTTGGAGCCGTTGGCCGC
This sequence comes from Nocardia sp. NPDC059764, assembly GCF_042732555.1. Taxonomy (NCBI): domain Bacteria; kingdom Bacillati; phylum Actinomycetota; class Actinomycetes; order Mycobacteriales; family Nocardiaceae; genus Nocardia; species Nocardia sp. NPDC059764. Next base: position 9,392 of record NZ_JBHWHH010000065.1, on the reverse strand, counting down.
CCACACATTGGCCACGTCCACCGCGACGCCGGTCTGCCGGGTCAGGTAGGCGGCCAGGTCGGTGCGCAGGCCGACCGCGTCGCGGTCCGGGTACCGGTGCAGGTCTGCGGCGGCCGCGCGCACGGACTCGGCGACGTCGTCGACCAGGGCCTGGCTCGGCGGGTGCGGGTTCTCGTTGGTGTTGAGCTGGACGGGCACCGTCAATTGCGGTGCGCCGTACGGGCTCTTGCCGCGCAGGTTGTCGCGCAGCGGCAGGTCGTCGAGCGAGATATCGGAGCCGGGAACAGACACAGTGTTCACCGCAGCTCTCCGAATCGCGCCTGCACGGCCTGGCCGTGCGCGGGCAGGTCCTCGGCGTTGGCCAGTGCCACCACGTGCCCGGAGACGTCCTTCAACGCGGCCTCGGTGTACTCGACGACGTGGATGCCGCGCAGGAAGGTCTGCACGCTCAATCCCGAAGAGTGCCGGGCGCATCCGGCGGTGGGCAGCACGTGGTTGGAGCCGGCGCAGTAGTCGCCCAGCGACACCGGGGACCAGGCGCCGACGAAAACCGCTCCGGCCGAACGCACCCGGGCGGCCACGCCCGCGGCGTCGACGGTCTGGATCTCGAGGTGCTCGGCGGCGTAGGCGTTGACCACGCGCAGGCCCTGCTCGATGTCGTCGACCAGTACGGTGCCGGACTGCTTGCCCGACAGCGCTTCCGCGACCCGGTCGTGGTGCTTGACCACGGCCATCTGCGCGGTGAGCGCCGCGTCCACGGCGTCGGCGAGTTCGACGCTGTCGGTGACCAGGACGCTGGCGGCGAGCACGTCGTGCTCGGCCTGGGAGATGAGGTCGGCGGCCACGTGCGCCGGGTCGGCGGTGGCGTCGGCGAGGATCGCGATCTCGGTGGGCCCGGCCTCGGCGTCGATGCCGACCAGGCCGCGGCACAGCCGCTTGGCGGCGGTCACGTAGATATTGCCCGGGCCGGTGATCAGGTCGACCGGTTCCAGCTGCGCGCCGTCGGTGTCGATGCCGCCGTAGGACAGCAGCGCCACGGCCTGCGCGCCGCCGACCGCCCACACCTCGGTGACGCCGAGCAGCTGGGCGGCGGCCAGGATGGTCGGGTGCGGCAGGCCGCCGAACTGCGCCTGCGGCGGCGAGGCCACGACCAGCGATTCCACGCCCGCGGCCTGCGCCGGGACCACGTTCATGACGACCGAGGACGGGTAGACGGCATTGCCGCCGGGCACGTACAGGCCGACGCGCTCGACCGGCACCCACCGCTCGGTGACGGTGCCGCCGGGCACCACCTGGGTGGTCTTGTCGGTGCGGCGCTGGTCGTTGTGGACCTTGCGGGTGCGCTCGATGGCGACCTCGAGCGCGGCGCGGACGGCGGGATCCAGCTCGGCGAGGGCCTTGTCCAGTTCGGCGGCGGGCACGCGCACCGAGGCGGGCGTCACACCGTCGAACTTGGCGCTGAATTCCAGCGCGGCCTCGACGCCCCGATCGCGGATCGCCTCCACGACGGGCCGCACATGATGCAGCACCGAGTCCACGTCGACGCCCCCGCGCGGCAGAGCCGCGCGCAGTTCGGCAGCAGTGGGAGTACGTCCGCGCAGGTCGACGCGGGCGAGCTCGATGCGGCTGGTCATAGCGCTGTGCAGTCCTTGTCTGTGCTGATTCGAGGGGTTCGCGACGCAGCCGAAACCGCTTGCGACCAGCTACCAGCCTATCCGGTCACCGCCACCGCTTTATCCGCGCACCACCCGAGCGCCCGCTATTCGTGGGCGACCGCCGCCGACCCGGCGCTTTCGCCGCGTCCGCCCCGCTCGGCGCGGTCGTCGCCGAAGCGGGTCGCCACCACGTGTTGCTGGGCGAATGTCCAGGCATTCTGGGTGACGAAGTACAGCAGGATCGCGATCGGCATGACCGGTCCGACCACCAGCGCGCCCGCCGGGAACACCCACTGCGAGAGCGTGTTCATGATGCGCGCGGTCGAGGCCGCCGGACCGTCGGCCGGCGCGGGCTGGCGGGCGATGGCGGCGCGGGCAGTGAAGTGGGTGGCGATCGCGGCGATCACCATGAGCGGAATCGCGACCGCGGCAATGGTTCCGAACTCCGAACCCGCCCCCGACAGCGTGGCCGCCAGCGGCGCGCCGAACAGTTTCGCGTCCAAGAACGACTGCACCTGCCCGGCGCCGAACACGTAATTCTGGGTGTGACCGGGCTGGAAGGACCGCAGCACGTGATAGAGCCCGATGAACACCAGAGCCTGGCCGATGATCGGCAGGAACCCGGTCAGCACATTGACCCCGGACTCCTTCTGCAACTCCTGCATGGCCAGCGCCTGCTGCTCACGGTCGCCCGCGTGCTTGCGCTTGATCTCCTGAATCTGCGGCTGCATCTCGGCCAGCTTCCGCGAGAACCGCAGTTGCGCCACGAACGGCTTGATCAGCAGTGCCCGCAGGGTGAGCACCAGGAACACGATGGCCAGCACCCACGCCAGGCCGGAGGTCGCGCCCAGCACGGACGCGAAAGCGGTGTGCCACAGCCACAGGACGGCGGACACCGGGTAATAGATGAAGTCGAGCATGGAGTACCTCGCTGCGCGACGCCCGCACACACGTGCGGGCGAAGGGGATTCGGGACGCGTATCGCCCGACAACGACGCGCACCGGCCGGGTGACGAGGTTCGAACTCGCACCATCAGCTTGGAAGGCTGAGGTTCGGCTACGCGCGGTCAGGCCGCGAGGACTCCGGGCGCTCGCGGTCGCGGCCGACCCGGCGCATCCGGATTGCTCTGCCGCAGAAACGCGCCGCGACGCCGCTTCCCAGCCGACTCCGCCGGCCCAGCCGAGGTCACGGCCACCAGCAGCGGCCCCCGCGCCGCGATCACAGCGGCGGTGACCGCGACCAGCGCGACAGCGCCGAGCACGATCAGCGAATCAGGATGCGCGGCACCCAGATACAGCACCGCCCACGCGGAGACCACGAGCGCGCCCACCAGCAGCGCCGTCGATCGAATCCGCGAGACCATGCGCCCGACACTACCTGCGTTCTTCCGCCGCGGCACCCTATGTTTCGCGCCACGGGACGCGACCGAACCGAACAGAAGCCCGGCCGCCCGGCAACAATCGCATCCACCGCACAACAGCGGCCTCGCGGCGGTTATCGCCGGGCGCGGGAATCGCTGGCCGAACCTCTGCAGCCGGGGCCGGGATCGTAACCACCCGGGCTGGGATCGCCGAGTGAACGCGAGAAGCGCCCGGCATTTGTGCCGAGCGCTTCTCGTATTTCAGGCTGGCCGCTATCCAGCCATCGGGGTGAATTCGCCGTACTGGCGCGGGCCCGGCGCGGCGAGCTCGTACGCCGCGCGCATCAGCGAAACCGCCGCCGGGTGCTCGGTGGTCCAGGTGAACTCGAAGCCGCACGACTTGGCGAGAGCGTCGGGCACCGGCGCCTCCGCGGCGGCGGGCACCGACACGGTGGCTAGCGCCAGGCCAACGAGGACGGATGTTGTTCTGCGAATTGACATCTGCAATTCCCTTGTTCAAATCGGTTCCGCCACAGCGAGCGGGTCTACCGGCCCGGATGCGAGAGCGGGCCGATTTGCCTGACCTCCTCCCGGATGCTCGGTGTCGACGACCGAGAGCGGCTCGACATCGATTACCTCCGTGATGAACCCGGCCGCCTCGAGCACAGCGAGGTCGTGACGCGCGACCTCGATCAAGTCGGTCGCGGTGATCGCCGGACCAACCCACCCGTCCCGGCCGAGCGGGGCCCATGATCCGTCCTTGTAGCCCACCCACCCGGCCGGCCGCTCCTCGGCGAGCAGCGCGAGGACATCCATGATCGACACGGCATCGCCTAACTGGTGGCGGGGCGGGTGCAAGGCGTCGTGCGCCCGGGCGACACCGTGATCACCGCCGCCACCTCGAGCACCTCGGCAGGGATCTCCCGCTCGTCGAAATGCGCAGCGCTCGGCACGATCACAGCCTCAACCCCCAGGCGGTCGATCGCAGATCGCTCCGCGACGGTAGATCACCCTCGGAATGAGCACGATTCGGCAGCTGCAGACGTTCCGCGAGCTTCGGATCGTCACGCCTGGTTGGCCTTCCACCGATCCGCGCTGGCCGGTTCGGTCAGCGCGGTATGCGGCTACTACTGGATGGGCTATCGATCTTGTCGATGACAGCCGAGCGCACGGCATCCGCAACTGATACTTCGTGCATGGAAGAGCTTGTGATCCGGGCGGCAGGGCCAGCGGATCTGTTGGCGGTCTTGGCGATCCACGGCCAAGACCCGTCGAGTATCGCGACCGAACTGCAGCGCTACACCTGGGAGCGCATGATGCGACGTTCGGAAGACCTCACGGTGTATCTGGCCGAGATCGACGGGAAGCCGGTGGGAACGGCCACCCAGTTGGTCATGCCGAACGTGACCTACGACTGCTTGCCGACCGCGTTCATCGAGGCTGTTGTTGTCGCTGCGGAATATCGGCGTAGGGGAATCGCCAGCGCGATGTTGCGTCGTCTGCTCGAGGATGCGCGGCGTGCCGGATGCAACAAGGTGCAGCTGTTGTCGCACAAGCGCCATGCCGCCGATGGTGCGCACAGCCTGTACTCGTCGCTGGGATTCGAGCCGGAGGCCGAAGGGTTTCGGCTATACCTCCAGCGAATGCCGGAGGCTGTTCAAGCCGCGCGATATCGGAAATCTGAGCCCACCAACGGTTGAGGGCACAGCCGCGCGGGCGTCTCGAAGCGCCCGGGACGGGGCATTACAGTGCGCCGTCTGTCGGCCGCGACAGCTACAGTCGCACCGTGGTTGAAACCGCTGTACTGCACGCACTTCCGGCACCCGACCAACTGCGACACAGGTCCCGTGTACTGGCGCTGCTGGACTGTGTCCTGGGCGGCATGGCACACGCTCATCCGACCCGGACGTATCGTTACGTCGAGGACTGGCGCCCCGGGGAATCGCTGGCCTCGATGGACAACGGCGCCGGTGACGAATACTCAATCGTGTTCAGCAGCGCCGGGGTGTACGTGCGAGGGTTCGACCACCATTCCGAGCTGAACACCTATGGCCGGAGCGCGACCGGTGCGTTGTGGCCGGGGCTGACCGACGGTCTCCCCGCACCCTTTCACCCCTACATCACCGATGCGGCCTTCCGGTTCGACGAGGAACCGACTATGACCGTCTGTGTCTGGCAACTGTCAACCGACAGCGGTTGGCACGCAAGCCAGACCGTTCACCTCGATGAGGAGGATTTGAACGGCGACGGCTCGGATTGGCTGTTCGACCAACTCACCGACTGGTCCGCAGAGCCCAAGGCCGACCACTACCGCCGCTATTTCGATCTGCCAGCCGATCCTGATCATGCTGCGCTGCACGCGATTATGGACGGCACACCGATCACGGTCGATCTCGTCTATCGGTTGAATCCTGACATCGACCTTGCCATCGTGACCGAAGAGGCCGCGATCTCCGGGATTCCAGTCGGCTTCTGACAGTTGCCATTGCAGAAAGCCAGCCCCGCCCGGACAACCGCTCATCGGCATTTCAGGGCGTTCTCCAGATACATCCCGCGATGTGGACTCGCTAGCCGATGCGGCCTCCACGGCCGTGCCCCCGCGGTGGGGCGCGGGGACACGGCCGGCGCAAACGCTATTCGGCGATGAGGCGGCGAATGATCATCGGCTCGGCGAGGATGCCCTCCAGGACCCCCGCCACGTGCTGGAAGTGGTCGGTGGCGAAGTGCTTCTCGAGCGCGTCGGCGTCCTGCCATTCCTCGACCACGACCATGTGGGCGGGGTCGTTGGGGTTGGTGAAGGGCTGGTAGGACAGGCAGCCGGGTTCGACCAGGGAGGGTTCGATCATGGCTTCCAGGGCGGTGCGCAGGCGGTCCTCGTTTCCGGCGGTGACGCGCAGTTCGGCGACGACGTGCAAGGTCATGGTGTGCTCCTAGTGGGTGATCGGGCCTTCGCCCGCGCCGGTGGTGCGCAGGGCGGTGGCGATGGTGTCGAGGTCGGCGGGGGTCAGGTCCAGTGTGGCGGCGTCGATCCAGCCGTCGACCTGGGCGGGGGTGCGGGCGCCGACGATGGCGCCGGTGACGCCGGGCCAGGTGAGGGTCCAGGCGATGGCGAGGGCGCCGACGGTGGTGTGGTGGGCAGCGGCGAGGGGGCGCAGCGCCTCGACCAGGGCGAGGTTGCGGTCGAGGTCGGTGGTGAATTCGGGGAAGCCCTTGCGCCAGTCGTCGTCGGGCAGGGCGGCGACGCGTTCGGCGGAGAAGGCGCCGGTCAGCAGGCCGGAGTGTTGGGGCTGGTAGACGATGCCGCCGGTGTGATGGGCTGCGGCCCACGCCAATTCGTCGGCGGCGGCGCGCTTGATCAGGGAGAACTGGGGCTGGATGGCGTCGACGTGGGCGATGGATTCGGCGATCTCGAGCTGTCCGACGTCGTGGTTGGACAGGCCGATGGCGCGGACCTTGCCCTCGGTGACCAGGTCGGCCATGGTCTGCCAGTACTCACGCAGCGGGGTGACCACGGCGTCGGCCACGCCGTCCGGGTCCGAGAAGTCCAGGGAGGCACCGGTGTCGGGCCAGTGCACCTGGTACAGGTCGATGCGCTCGACATCGAGTCGTCGCAGCGAGTCCTCGATCTCGCGGCGCACGCTGGCGGCGGCCATGATCCGCCGGGGCGCGGCGGCGCGGTCGTTCTCGTCCCAGACCAGTCCGGCCTTGGTGAAGACGAAGGGCCGGTCGGCCTCGGGCAGGTCGCCGATCGCCTTGCCGACCACCTCCTCGGAGTGGCCGAGCCCGTAGACGGCGGCGGTGTCGATCCAGTTCACGCCCGCGTCGATGGCGCGGCGCAGGGTGGCGATCGAGCCGGCGTCGTCCTGCGCGCCCCAGGCGTAGCGCCAGCCCGCGCCGCCGAGTGCCCACGCGCCGAAGCCGATTCGGCTGATGCGCATGTCGGTGGTCCCGAGCTGACGGGTGGGAAGGGAGGTCATGCTGTGCTCCTCGGGAGTCGGTGTCCGCCGTGGTGTGCGGCGCTGAGCACTACAGTCGTCCGATCCGGCAGCGGCAAACAGTGCGGCGTCTGCCTGGGCACGGCATGACCAGGATGAAACCCGGGGCCCGCGTGGTTACCTGGTTCCATGACCCTGGACCGTCGCGCCGAACTCGGTGAATTCCTGCGCTCCCGCCGCGCCCGGCTGAGCCCGGAGGAGGTGGGCCTGGTCTCGCACGGGGCCCGCCGCCGGGTGCCAGGGCTGCGGCGCGAGGAGCTGGCGCTGCTGGCCGGGGTGAGCGTGGATCATTATGTGCGCCTGGAGCAGGGACGCAGTCTGCAGTTCTCGGAGTCGGTGCTGGACGCGGTGGCGCGGGCGCTGCGCCTGAACCAGGTCGAGCGCGACCACCTCTACCTGCTGGCCCGCCCGTGGTCGGGTGAGGAGCCGCCCGCCGCGCAGCAGGTGCGCCCGGGTCTGCGGCGGCTGCTGGACGCCGCCCACGACGTGCCCGCCTACATCGTGGGCCGCGGGGTGAGCGTGCTGGCGTGGAATCGCCTGGCGGCGGCCCTGATCGGCGATTTCGGCGCGATCGCCCCCGAGCAGCGCGACTTCCTGCACCTGGTGTTCCTGGACGAGGGCGCCAAGGACCTCTACGAGGACTGGGACGACAAGGCCGCCGACACCGTGGCGTATCTGCGGGTGGACGCCGCCCGCAATCCCGGCGACCCCCGCATCACCGCGCTGATCGCCGAAATGAACTCCGCGAGCCCGGAATTCGCCGCCCTGTGGGAACGCCACGAGCTCAAGGACAAGACCCACGGCCGCCACATCTACCGGCACCCGATCGTGGGGCGCCTCGACCTGGGTTACGAAACCCTGCGCCTGCCCGACGATCCCGATCAGGCGCTGGTCGCCCACCACGTCGAGCCGGGCTCCCCGAGCGCCGACGCCCTGCGCCTGCTGGCCTCGCTCGCTGCGGATCCGGCCACCCACCACTAGCTGACCCGGCCACCGTGAAGATCCGTTGCCGCAGACGCCGTACGTCATCCTCGATGGTCCGCCAATTCACTGCGTCCCAGTCCAACTCGCCGTCCCACGGTCCGTTCACCATGTCGGTGTCCAACTTGCCCGCAGGTGCTGGTGTCCTCATCATCGTTTCCTTCACAGGCTCACCTGACCCGCGTCAGCACCCTTTGGGGTCCGGAACTTTCGATCCGGTACTGCCGCTCCACCACGGCCAACCGGGTCCAGGCCAGGATTCGGTTCAGGTGCCCGGTGGGATGCTCCCTAGATTCGGCTGCCCGCCGTCGTCATTGGTGTGGCTCTCTCATGGCTTGCCTCCCATCGGGTGCCGTGCAGGGAGTGGCTGGAAAGGGGGTCTGCCCGGCTCGAAGTAGCGGCGCCCTCCCGCACGGAGACCAACAGCCGACCTGGGAGGGATGATGAACGTCATCATCGGAATGGATCCACACAAACGCTCGGCCACCATCGAAGTCATCGACCCGACCGGTCGCGTTCTGGCCACCGGCCGATACGGCACCACCGGCTACCCCTACGGGAATGCGCCGCGGCCGAAGTTATGGTGGGGGTACCATAACCATATGGCCCTCAAGAAAACGACCGTAATGGTCGACGAGCACGACCTGGAGTTGATCAAACAGGCCGCGGCGCGGGAAGGCCGCCCGGAGTCCGAGTACTTCCGGGAAGCCTTCCACCTCGCGGCGATTCGAACTCGCCGGTGGCAGGAGGACTGGGATATTCCAGTCTTGGACCTCGGCCGGCCGATTTCCGCCGAGGAGATTCATCGAACCGTGGCGGATGAGATCGTTACCGATCAGGATCGGTGACGATGATCCTGATCGGTGATACCTCGGGCCTGATCGCGGCGTTCAATGCCTCCGAGCCCGATCATGGACCGGCGCGTACGGTCCTGCAGCAGGCCTCCCTCACCGTGGTTTCGCCCTTGGTGCTGCTCGAGATCGAGCATGTGCTCACTCGGAATCTGAATCGGGAGGCGGCATATGGCGTCAATGACTGGTTGCTGGCTCAGGAACGATCGGGGCGCATCGAGATCGCGGACGTTTCGGCCGAGATGCTCCGAATAGCTCGCCGGGTGCAGCAGCGATACGTCGCACTGCGCCTGGACTTGACCGATGCCACGAATATCGCACTGGCCGAACGATATGAGACCTCGGATGTGCTGACGCTGGACCGAAGTGATTTCCGAGCCGTCGCACCGCTCAGCTGCCACCAGGCGTTCCGAGTGCTGCCGGACGATCTCTGACCGCGGATCCGGCCATCCACCGCCAGCCGACCCGGGCACGGCTGCCCCGCACAGCCACGACAGCCCCGGAAAGCACTGCGCCGCACCGGTGATCCGGTGCGGCGCAGGTGATTCG
>NZ_JBHWHH010000064.1:0-35418 GCF_042732555.1 Nocardia sp. NPDC059764 | reverse complement strand
TCTGTGTTCGGGTCAGTGGGTGAGGGATGCCGCGTTCTTGGCGAGGTCGAGGAGGGGCTGGGGGAAGATGCCGAGTACCAGAGTGGATGCGGCTGTGAGGGCGATGACCGTACTGGTCAGGGTCGGGTAGACGACGGTGGGTGGGTTGGTGGGGGCGTCGGTGAAGAACATGAGGACGATGACGCGGATGTAGAAGAAGGCGGCGATGGCGCTGGAGATGACACCGACGATGACCAGGGTTGCCGCTTCGCCGCTGGTGGCTGCGGCGAAGACGCCGAATTTGGCGATGAAGCCGCTGGTGAGGGGGATGCCGGCGAAGGAGAGAAGGAACAGGGAGAAGGTGGTGGCCAGCCAGGGGGAGCGGCGGCCCATGCCCGCCCAGGCGGGGAGAGCTGTTGCCTCGTCGCCGTTTTCATCGCGGACCAGGCTGACCAGGGCGAAGGCGCCGACGGTGCCGAGGCCGTAGACCGCCAGGTAGAAGAGGGTGGAGGAGATGCCGGCGGTGGTGGCGGAGACGATGGCGGTGAGGATGAAACCGGAATGCGCCACGGAGGAATACGCGAGCATGCGCTTCATGTCGGTTTGGGTGATGGCGAGAATCGCGCCGACGACCATGGTGGCGATGGCGACCGCCGCGAAGACCGGGCGCCAGTCGTTGCGGAGGTTGGGGACCGCGACGTACAGCACGCGCAGCAGTGCACCGACTGCGGCGATCTTGGTGGCGGCGGCCATGAACGCGGTGACCGGAGTCGGCGCGCCCTGATAGACGTCGGGAACCCAGGACTGGAACGGGACCGCGCCGATCTTGAAGAGCAGGCCGACGGCCAGCATGGCGACGCCGATCACGGCCAGCGTGTGCGATTTGCCGTCATCACGGGCCACCGCGTCGGCGATGCCCGCCAGCCGGATGGTTCCCGCGTAGCCGTAGAGCAGAGCCATCCCGTAGAGGAAGAAGGCCGACGAGAACGCGCCCAGCAGGAAGTATTTCAGCGCGGCCTCCTGGGAGAGGAGACGGCGGCGGCGGGCCAGGCCGCACAGCAGGTACAGCGGCAGCGACAACACTTCCAGCGCCACGAACATGGTCAGCAGATCGTTCGAGGCGGGGAAGAGCATCAACCCGGCGAGGGCGAACATGGTGAGCGGGAAGACCTCGGTGGTCGCGATTCCCGCTTTGGTGGCGGCGATCTCGTCGAGGCTGCCGGGTGTGGAGGCGGCCTGCGGGGTGAAGGCGTCCACTCCGCCGCGGGAAGCGGTGAGACTCCAGGTGCCGGGTCCTTCACGGCGCACCGGCACCCGGTCGGCCCGCCGCTCGGCGATGAAGAGCAGTCCGAGAAGGCCGACCACCAGGATGGTGCCCTGCAGGAACAGTGAAACCCCGTCGATGGCAACGGCTCCCACAACCGCGGTCGCCCGGACATCGCGCAGTCCGATGACCGCGCCCAGCGCGACCGCCATCCCGCCGAGCCCGAGCACCAGCTGGATCACATAACGCGACGCGCGCGGCGCGAATGCCTCCACCAGCACCCCGGCGACCGCGACACCGAACACGATCAACATCGGTGACAGGTACCGGTATTCGATGCTCGGTGCTGGGACCGTCGCGGCGAGCAGCAGACCTCCACTCATTTGTGGGCACCTCCGGTGTTCGTCTGGGCGGCTTCCGGCTGCACCGCCGGGGCCGGATTGTGCTGTCCGATGGTGGTGAGGGTGCGGGCGACGGCCGGGTCGATCCGGTCCAGCACCGGCTTGGGGTACGCGCCCAGGAACAGCAGGGCGACGATGAGCGGGACCACGACCACCATTTCGCGCGGCAGCAGATCGTAGAGCCGCTCGTTGCCTTCCTTCACCGGGCCGGTCATCATCCGCTGGTACATCCACAGCACGTACACCGCGGCCAGCACCAGGGCGGAGGCCGCGATCACGGCCGCCACCGGGTAGCGGGTGAATGTGCCGATCAGCACCAGGAATTCGCTGATGAACGGGGCGAGCCCGGGCAGCGACAGCGTGGCCAGGCCGGAGATGAGGAAGGTGCCCGCCAGGATCGGCGCGACCTTCTGGACGCCGCCGAAGTCGGCGATGAACCGGGATCCGCGCCGCGACACCAGGAATCCGGCGATGAGGAACAGCGCGGCGGTCGAGATGCCATGGTTGATCATGTACAGCGTCGCCCCGGTGCCACCCTGGGTGGTGAGCGCGAAGATGCCCAGGATGATGAACCCGAAGTGCGAGATCGAGGTGTAGGCGATCAGCCGCATCACATCGGTCTGCCCGATGGCCAGCAGTGCCCCGTACAGGATCCCGATCACCGCGAGCACGCTGATCAGCGGCGCGTATGTCGATGTGGCCGAGGGGAACAGCAGCAGGCAGTAGCGCAGCATGCCGAAGGTCCCGACCTTGTCGACCACCGCCATCATGAGCACCGCACTGGCGGGGGTGGCCGCCACCGCGGCGTCCGGCAGCCAGGTGTGCAGCGGCCACAGCGGCGCTTTCACCGCGAACGCGAACATGAATCCGAGGAACAGCGCGTTGAGCACCGCGGGCGTCGCCCCGAGCTGCCCGGAGTTGGCGGCCTCCATGACGGTCCGGAAGTCGAAGGTGCCGCCACCGTGGCTGCCCAGCTTCTCCCGGGCGGTGATGACGTAGAGCCCGATCACCGCGGCCAGCATGATGAGTCCGCCGAACAGGTTGTACAGCAGGAACTTCACCGCGGCCCGCGCCCGCTGCTGACGCAGCGCCATATCCCCGGCTCGGGGGCCGAAGCCGCCGATGAGGAAGTACATCGGGATCAGCATGACCTCGAAGAACACGTAGAACAGCAGAATGTCCAAGGCGGTGAACGAGACCAGCACCATGGATTCCACGACCAGGGTGAGCGCCACGTAGTAGTGCGCGACCCGCGGCCCGGTGCCGACCTCCCGCTCGTCCTGCCAGCCCGCGATCAGCAACAGCGGCACCAGTCCGGCGGTCAGCAGGACCAGTACCAGCGCGATCCCGTCGAGGCCGACCGTGTAGCCCGCCCCGAAGGCCGGGATCCACTGCCGGTCCTCCACGAATTGGTATTGCGCCCCACCGGTTTCGAACCGGGTGGCCAGCCAGATACCGATGCCGAGCGTGCCCAGCGAGACGATCAGCGCGAAGGCCCGCACCGCGGCCCGCTGTCCCGCCGGGAACAGCAGCGCGAGCGCGGCCCCGCCGAGCGGCACCGCCCACAGCAGGGTGAGCCAGGGAAAGTCGCTCACGGAGTTCATCGGTGCGTTCGCAAGCTCATTCACAGGAACCTCACCGCCAGCAGGGCGGCGACCACGAGGGCCGCGCCGGTGAACATGGACAGGGCGTAGGAGCGCACGAATCCGGTTTGCACGCGCCGGATCCGGGCCGACAGCCCGCCGATCACCGCGGCCGTGGAGTTGACCAGGCCGTCGATGCCGCGGTTGTCGACGAACACCAGCGACCGGGTCAGGTGCTGTCCGGGACGCATGAACGCGGCCTCGTTGGCGGCGTCGCCGTACAGGTCGCGGCGCGCGGCCTCGACGAGCGGGTTGCCGGCCGGCGCGGTCTCGGCGATCGGGGACTTGGCGTACTGGTCGTAGGCCACCCAGACACCGGCCGCGACCACCGCGAGCGCGAAGAAGGTGATGGCCCAGGCGGGAATCACCGGTTCGCCGTGGTGTTCGCCAACCACGGGGGCCAGCCAGTTGGTGAGCGAGGACCCGTAGGCGAAGAGCATGCCGGAGAAGACGGATCCGAAGGCCAGCAGGATCATCGGCCCGGTCATCGAGGCGGGTGCCTCGTGCGGATGCGTGCCTTCGTTCCAGCGGCGCTCGCCGAAGAAGGTGAAGATCATGACGCGGGTCATGTAGAACGCGGTGATGCCCGCGCCGCACAGCGCGGCCAGACCGGTGACGATGCCGCCGACGCCCCCGTACGCGAACGCCGCCTCGATGATCCGGTCCTTGGACCAGAAGCCCGCGAACGGTGGAACACCCAGGATCGCAAGGTATCCGAGCCCGAAGGTGACGTAGGTGACCGGCAACAGCTTGCGGAGTCCGCCGTAGCGGCGCATATCGGTCTCGTCGTTCATGGCGTGCATGACCGAGCCCGCGCCGAGGAACAGTCCGGCCTTGAAGAAGCCGTGGGTCAGCAGGTGCATGATCGCGGCCGCGTACCCGACCGGGCCGAGTCCGGCCGCCAGCACCATGTAGCCGATCTGGCTCATGGTCGAGGCGGCGAGCGCCTTCTTGATGTCGTCCTTGGCGCAACCGATGATCGCGCCGAACACCAGGGTGACCGCGCCGACGGCCATCACGGCCGCCTGCGCGCCCGGCGCGAGATCGAAGATCGGGTTGGAGCGGGCGATCAGATAGACGCCCGCGGTGACCATGGTTGCGGCGTGGATGAGCGCCGACACCGGCGTCGGACCCTCCATGGCGTCCCCGAGCCAGGACTGCAGCGGCACCTGCGCGGACTTGCCGCAGGCCCCGAGCAGCAGCAGAAGCCCGATGGCGGTGAGGGTTCCGGTGCCCGCGTGGCTCGCGGACCCGAACACGGTCTGGAAGTCGATGCTCCCGAAGGTCGCGAACATGACCATGAGCGCGATGGCCAGCCCCATGTCGCCGACCCGGTTGACCACGAACGCCTTCTTGGCCGCCGTCGCGGCGGACGGCTTGTGGTACCAGAATCCGATCAGCAGGTAGGACGCCAGGCCGACGCCTTCCCAGCCGAGGTACAGCACCAGATAGTTGCTCGCGAGGACCAGCACCAGCATGGCGGCCAGGAACAGGTTGAGGTAGGCGAAGAATCGCCGCCGTCCCTCGTCGCCCTTCATGTACCCGATCGAGTAGATGTGGATCAGCGATCCGACACCCGTGATCAGCAGCGCGAAGCACATCGACAGCTGGTCGAGTTGCAGCGTGAAGTCGACCTTCAGCCCGGCCACCGGCACCCACTCGAACAGCGTGTAGTGCACGGCCCGTTCGGAATTCGGCCGGTCCAGCATGTCGGAGAACGCCCACGCCGCGACCACGAACGAGGCCAGCGCCAGCGCGGTGCCCGGAATATGGCCCCACGTGTCGCTGATCCGGCCGATCAGCAGCAGGAAGACGGCTCCCGCGAGCGGGAGCGCGGGCATCAGCCACAGCAGCATCTGTGCGGTATCCATGTCAGTACCGCAGCAGGTTCGCGTCGTCGACCGAGGTCGAGCGGCGGGCACGGAAGATGCTCATGATGATGGCCAGGCCGACCACGACCTCGGCGGCGGCCACCACCATGGTGAAGAACGCGAAGACCTGACCGTCGAGATTGCCGTGCGTGCGCGCGAAGGTGACGAAGGCCAGGTTCACGGCGTTGAGCATGAGCTCGATGCACATGAACACCACGATGGCGTTGCGCCGCACCAGGACTCCGGCGGCGCCGATGGTGAACAGCAGGGCCGAGAGGTACAGATAGTTGTCCGGATTCACCGCTGGCCTTCCTCGTGAGTGTCGTCGCCGGGAACGTCGCTGCCGTCGCCGACGGTCAGCACGACCGCTTCGGTGTGGGCGCGATTGCGGCGGTGCCGCAGGATGGTGCTGACCGACAGCTCCTCGAAGGAGCCGTCCGGCAGCCGCGCGGGCGCGTCGACGGCATTGTGGCGGGCGTACACGCCGGGCGTGGGCAGCGGCGTCACCCGGGTGCCCACGCGGAAGCGTTCCTTGGACAGGGTGCGCTGATCGGTGGGCGGCCCGAACCGTTCGCGGTGCGCGAGCACCATGGCGCCGATGGTCGCGGTGATGAGCAGCGCGCCGGTGAGCTCGAACGCCCACACGTAGCGCACGAAGATGAGTTCGGCCAGCGCCCCGATGGTGTCTTTGCCGCCCAGGCCGGGTCCGGTCTCGGCGACGCTCTTGTCGGCCGTGCCGCGGGCGATGCCGCCGATGAGCAGCATGCCGAAGCCGATGCCCACCACCACGACCGCGAGCCGCTGCCCGCGCAACGTCTCCCGCAGCGACTCCGCGGAATCCACGCCGACGAGCATGAGTACGAACAGGAACAGCATCATGACCGCGCCGGTGTAGACGACGATCTGCACGATGCCCAGGAACAGCGCGCTCTGCGCGATGTAGAACGCCGACAGCGTGATCATGGTGGCGGCCAGGCACAGTGCCGAGTGCACGGCCTTGCGCGCGCAGACCATGCCGAGCGCGCCGAGCACCGCCACCACGGCGAGGATCCAGAACTGGACGGCCTCGCCGGTGGAGGTCTGGGTGACGATCTGCTGGGCGGGCTGGGCGATCCGGTCGGTGATCATGATTGGTTGGTCCCTTCCGCTCCGGCGAGTTCGCTTGCCGCGCCGGGGACTTCGCCGCGGTAGTAGGAGCCTTCGTCCGCGCCGGGATACATGGCGTGCGGCGGGGCGACCATGCCCGGCTGCATCGGGGCGAGCAGATCCTGCTTCTCGTAGATCAGCCCGGCGCGGTTGTCGTCGGCCAGCTCGTACTCGTTGGTCATGGTGAGCGCCCGGGTCGGGCAGGCCTCGATGCACAGACCGCACCCGATGCAGCGCAGGTAGTTGATCTGGTAGACGCGGCCGTAACGCTCACCGGGAGAGAAGCGTTCGTCCTCGGTGTTGTCGGCGCCCTCGACGTAGATGGCGTCGGCGGGACAGGCCCAGGCGCACAGCTCGCAGCCGATGCACTTCTCCAGCCCGTCCGGATGCCGGTTGAGCTGGTGCCGGCCGTGATAGCGCGGCGCGGTCGGGGTCTTGACCTCGGGGTAGAGCTCGGTGTTGGGCTTCTTGAACATCGTCGAAGCGGTGACCACGAATCCGCCCAGCGGGGCCAGCAGATCCGGCTTCGGCGTGGACGCCATCGGCGTCGCGGGCATCGGCGGCACCGGGAAGTCCGAGTACGCCCGCGTCGAGTCCGGGTCCGGCGAGGCTTTGGAACGGTCGTGGCCCGCGTGCCCGGCCCGGATCACCAGCGCCAGCAGCACGGCCGCGACCACCAGCCCGCCGATCACCATGCCCGCGGTCTGGATGTGGGTGCCGTTGTTCTGCAGCACCTTCAGGGTCGCGACGAACATGACCCAGGCCAGCGACACCGGGATCAGCAGCTTCCAGCCCAGGTTCATGAACTGGTCGTAGCGCAGGCGGGGGAGCGTGCCGCGCAGCCAGATGAACACGAACAGGAACGTCCACACCTTGGCGGTGAACCACAGCATGGGCCACCAGCCGCTGTTCGCGCCCGCCCACAGGCTGATCGGGAACGGCGCGTGCCAGCCGCCGAAGAACAGCGTGGTGGCCAGCGCGGACACGGTCGCCATATTGATGTACTCGGCCATCATGAACATGGCGAATTTGAGCGAGGAGTACTCGGTGTGGAAGCCGCCGACCAGCTCGCCCTCGGCCTCGGGGAGGTCGAAGGGCGCGCGGTTGGTCTCGCCGACCATGGACACCGCGTAGATCAGGAACGACGGCAGCAGCAGGAAGACGTACCAGGTTCCCTCCTGCGCCTTGACGATTCCCGAGGTGGACATGGTGCCCGAGAGCAGGAACACCGCGGCGAAGCACAGCGCCATGGCGATCTCGTAGGAGATGACCTGCGCGGTGGAGCGCAGCCCGCCCAGCAGCGGGTAGGTGGACCCGGACGCCCAGCCCGCGAGCACGATGCCGTACACGCCGACCGAGGCCATGGCCAGGATGTAGAGCACGCCCACCGGCATATCGGTCAGCTGCAGCATGGTCCGGTGCCCGAAGATGCTGACCTGCGGACCGAACGGGATCACCGCGAACGCCATCACGGCGGGGATCAGCGAGATCACCGGCGCGAGAATGAAGATCGGCTTGTCCACGATGGCCGGGATGATGTCCTCCTTGAGGAGCATCTTCACGCCGTCGGCGATGGACTGCAGCGAGCCGCGCGGCCCGACCCGGTTGGGTCCGACGCGCATCTGCATGAACGCCACGATCTTTCGTTCCGCGTACACCGCCAGCATCGGGATGAGCAGCAGGAACACGAAGATCCCGATGGATTTCACCAGTACCAGCCACCACGGATCGTGGCCGAACATACTCAGGTCACTCACGGTGGTCCTCCCGTCGGATACGCACGAGGTGGCCGGGTGTGGTGCCGAGCTGCACCAGCACGTCGGAGCCGGGGGAATTCATGGGCAGCCACACCACGCCGTCGGGCATCTCGGTGATGACCAGGGGCAGGGTGATGTGGCCGTGGTCGGTCGCGGCGGTCACCGGATCACCGGTGGTGGCGCCGATCTCGGCGGCGGTCCGGGCGGACAGCCGCACCACGGGGGTGCGCGCGGTGCCCGCCAGGTTGGGTTCGCCGTCCTGGAGACGACCGCGGTCGATGAGCATGCGCCAGGACGCGAGCACCGCTGTGCCCGAATGGGGTTGGGCCGGCGGATGCGGGCGGTGCACCGGTGTCGGGGCGGGCGCGCCGTCCCAGACTCCGAGGTCGGCCAGTTCCGCGCGGGCGCCGGCGGCGTCGCGCAGGCCCAGCCGCACCCCCATCTCGTTGGCGATGGCGTCGAGGACCCGGTATTCGGGCATCGGCGCGGCCTCGCGGCGGACGGTGGAATCCCGCAGGGCGGCCTCGAATTGGCGGTGGCGGCCCTCCCAGGTGAGGAAGGTGCCCGCCTTCTCCATGGCCGAAGCGACCGGGAACACGACGTCGGCGCGCTGGCTGATGTCGCTGCGACGCAACTCCATCGACACCACGAAGCCCGCCGCGTCGATGGCCTGCAGGGCGGCGTGCGCGTCGGGCATGTCGCCGACCTCGACGCCGCCGATGAGCAGTGCGCCCAAACTGGGTGCGGCGGCCAGGATGGCTGCGGTGTCGCGGCCGGGCGTGCCCGGCAGCTCGTCCACGTTCCAGGCGTCGCGAACCTGTTTGCGCGCGGCGGGATCGGCGACCGGTCGCCCGCCGGGCAGCAGCACCGGCAGTGCCCCGGCCTCGAGCGCGCCGCGCTCCCCGGCGCGGCGGGGGATCCAGGCCAGAGTCGCGCCGGTGTCGTCGGCCAGCCGCGCCACCGCGGACAGGCCGCCCGGAATGCCACCGAGGCGTTCACCGGTGAGGATGAGCGCACCGGGCTCGCGCAGCAGGTCCGCGACCTCGCGCAGCCGGGCGTATCCGGCGGTCAGCTCATCGGTTTCACCGGTCCGGATCGCTTCCAGCACATGCGGTTCCGCGCCCGGGGCGGCCGGCAGCAGGGTGCCGGACAGCTTTTGCAGGCCGCGGGTCACATACGGTGCGAGCGAGTAGATCGGCGTGCCGTTGCGGCGTGCGGCCTTGCGCAGCCGCAGGTACACGATCGGCGATTCCTCCTCCGCCTCGAATCCCACCAGCAGCACGAACGGCGCGCGTTCGAGGGCGGCGTAGTCGACGGTGATGCCCTGCCCGGCCACCCGGGCGGCCAGGAAGTCGGCCTCCTCGGCGGAGTGCTCGCGGGCCCGGAAGTCGATGTCGTTGGTGTTCAGCGCGACTCGCGCGAACTTGGAGTACGCGTAGGCGTCCTCGAGGGTCACCCGGCCGCCGACCAGGACGCCCGCCTTGCCGCGTGCCGCGGCCAGGCCACGGGCGGCCGCACCGATGGCCTCCGACCACGACGCGGGCTGGAGGCTGCCGTCCCAGCTGCGCACCAGCGGCGTGGTGAGCCGATCGGAGTCGGTGAGGTAGGTGAACGCGAAACGGCCCTTGTCGCAGTTCCATTCCTCGTTGACCTGCGGGTCGTCACCGGCCAGGCGGCGCATCACCTTGCCGCGCCGGTGATCGGTGCGCTGGGCGCAGCCGCTCGCGCAGTGCTCGCACACCGCCGGACTCGACACCAGGTCGAAGGGGCGGGCACGGAAGCGGTAGGTGCTGCCGGTGAGCGCGCCGACCGGGCAGATCTGCACGGTGTTGCCGGAGAAGTAGGAGTCCAGCGGCTCCCCGGCGGCCGTGCCGACCTGTTGCAGCGCACCGCGTTCCATCAGTTCGATGAACGGGTCGCCGGCCACCTGCTGCGAGAACCGGGTACAGCGGGCACACAACACGCAGCGCTCCCGGTCCAGCAGGATCGCCGAGGACAGCGGAATCGGCTTGGGGTAGGTGCGCTTCTCACCCTCGAAACGGGATTCGGCACGCCCCGCCGACATGGCCTGATTCTGCAGCGGGCATTCGCCGCCCTTGTCGCACACCGGGCAGTCGAGGGGGTGATTGATGAGCAGCAGCTCCATCACGCCCTCCTGCGCCTTGGCGGCGACGGGGGAGGAGACCTGGGTGCTGATCACCATGCCCTCGGCCACGGTCTGGGTGCAGGAGGCGACGGGCTTGCGCTGCCCCTCGACCTCCACCAGGCACTGCCGGCACGCGCCGACCGGGTCGAGCAGCGGATGGTCGCAGAAGCGGGGGATCTGGACGCCGATGAGTTCGGCGGCCCGGATCACCAGGGTTCCGGCGGGCACCGAAACCGGGGTGCCGTCGATGGTCACGGTCACCATGTCGGTGGGGGTCACCCCGCCACCGGTTGTGGAGCTCACTGTCGAGGTCATCGTGCTCCTTGGGTGGCCCAGGCCGTGGTGCGGGCCGGGTCGAACGGGCAGGCGCCGAGGCGGATGTGCTCGGCGTACTCGTCGCGGAAGTACTTCAGGGAGGAGAAGATCGGGCTGGCCGCGCCGTCACCGAGGGCGCAGAAGGACTTGCCGTTGATGTTGTCGGCGATGTCGGCCAGCTTGTCCAGGTCGGTCTGATGGCCCTGGCCGTTCTCCAGGCGTTGCAGCAGCTGGACCAGCCAGTAGGTGCCTTCGCGGCAGGGGGTGCACTTGCCGCAGGATTCGTGGGCGTAGAACTCGGTCCAGCGCAGCACCGCCCGCACCACGCAGGTGGTGTCGTCGAAGATCTGCAACGCCTTGGTGCCGAGCATGGAGCCCGCGGCCGACACGCCCTCGTAGTCGAGGGGGACGTCGATGTGTTCGGCGGTGAACAGCGGGGTCGACGAACCGCCGGGAGTCCAGAACTTCAGGGTGTGCCCCTCGCGGATGCCTCCGGCGTAGGTCAGCAACTCGCGCAACGTGATTCCGAGGGCCGCTTCGTACTGGCCCGGTCGCGTCACGTGACCGGAGAGCGAGTAGAGGGTGAACCCCGGCGACTTCTCGGTGCCGAACGACCGGAACCACTCCACGCCATTGGCGAGGATCAGGGGCACGGACGCAATGGATTCCACATTGTTGACCACGGTCGGGCAGGCGTACAGGCCGGCCACGGCCGGGAACGGGGGACGCAGACGCGGCTGGCCGCGGCGGCCCTCCAGCGAATCCAGCAGCGCCGTCTCCTCACCGCAGATGTAGGCGCCCGCCCCGGCGTGCACCACGATCTCCAGGTCGAAACCCGAGCCCTGGATATTGCGGCCGAGATAGCCCGCCTCGTACGCCTGCTGCACCGCGGCCTGCAATCGCCGCAGCACCGGCACCACCTCGCCGCGCACGTAGATGAACGCGTGTGAGGCGCGGATGGCGTAGGCCGCGATGATCACGCCCTCGATGAGGGTGTGCGGGGTGGCCAGCATGAGCGGAATGTCCTTGCAGGTGCCGGGTTCCGACTCGTCGGCGTTGACCACCAGGTAGTGCGGCTTGGTGACGCCGTCCGGGCCGGGGCCCTGCGGGATGAAGCCCCACTTCATGCCGGTCGGGAAGCCCGCGCCGCCGCGGCCGCGCAGGCCGGAGTCCTTGATGGTGGCGATGACCTCGTCCGGCTGCATGCGCAGCGCCTTGGGCAGGGCGCGGTAGCCGCCCTGGCGGCGGTAGGACTCCAGGGTCCAGCTGTCCGGATCCGCCCAGTGCTTGGTGAAGACGGGTGTCAAAGCAGTCGTCACCGTGAGCCTCCGTCGGTCGAATCCTGTTCGGCGGCACGCAGACCGGCCAGCGAGGCGGGCCCGGCCAGGCCGTCGGTGGCGCCCGGCCGCTGGTCCGGGTAGCCGGCGAGAATGCGGGCGGTCTCGCGGAAGGTGCACGGCGGGATGCCGCTGCGCGAACCCGTCGGCGGCTGCTCACCGCGCAGCGAATCCACCAGCGCCTTGGCCGATTCCGGGGTCTGATTGTCGAAGAACTCCCAGTTCACCATGATGACCGGCGCGTAGTCGCAGGCGGCGTTGCACTCGATGTGCTCGAGGGTGACCATGCCGTCGGCGGTCGTCTCACCGTTCTTGATACCCAGGTGCTGCTTCAGATCGGCGAGGATCTGATCGCCGCCCATGACCGCGCACAGCGTGTTCGTGCAGACACCGACGTGATAGTCACCGGTGTTCGTACGCCGGTACATGGAATAGAAGGTCGCCACCGCGGTGACCTCGGCATCGGTCAATCCCAGCTGCTCGGCGCAGAATTCGATGCCGGTGCCCGACACGTACCCCTCCACCGATTGCATCAAGTGCAGCAGGGGAAGCAGAGCCGAACGTGGGTGCGGATACCGGGCGATGATCTCGCGGGCCTCCTCCTGCAGCCGGTCGTGCGCCTCCGGCGGGAACGGGATCGGCCGCGCGGTCAGGTTCAACAGGATCTCTGTCATCGGTCGACACCTCCCATGACCGGGTCGATGGAGGCGACGGAGGCGATCACGTCCGCGACCAGGCCGCCCTCGCACATCGCCGCCACCGCTTGCAGATTCGTGAACGAGGGGTCGCGGTAGTGGACCCGGTAGGGGCGGGTGCCGCCGTCGCTGACCATGTGCACTCCCAGCTCACCGCGCGGGGACTCGACCGCCACGTACACCTGGCCGGGCGGGACCCGCAGGCCCTCGGTCACCAGTTTGAAGTGGTGAATCAGCGATTCCATGGAGGTGCCCATGATCTGGCCGATGTACTTCGGCGAGTTGCCGAGGCCGTCCGGCCCGAGCTGCAAGTCGGCCGGCCAGGCAATCTTCTTGTTCTCCACCATGACCGGGCCCGGCCGCAGCTTGTCGAGGCACTGCTCGACGATCTTGACCGATTCCTTCATCTCGTTGACGCGAATCACGTAGCGGCCATAGCAGTCGCAGCCGGTGTCGGTCTGCACCTCGAACTCGTAGTTCTCGTAGCCGCAGTAGGGCTGGGACTTGCGCAGATCGTGCGGCAGCCCGGTGGAACGCAGCATCGGGCCGGTGATGCCGAGCGCCATGCAACCGGTCAGGTCCAGATAGCCGACATTGCGGGTGCGGGCCTTCCAGATGGGGTTCTCGTTGAGCAGCATTTCCATGTCCCGCAGCCGCGTCGGCAGCAGGTCCAGGAGTTCGCGCACCTTCTGCACGCCGTCGTCGGGGAGGTCCTGGGCCAGGCCGCCCGGGCGGATGTAGGCGTGGTTCATGCGCAGACCGGTGATGGTCTCGAACACGTCGAGGATGAGTTCGCGTTCCCGGAAGCCGAACAGCATCGGGGTCAGCGCGCCCAGCTCCATGCCGCCGGTGGCCAGCGCCACCAGGTGCGAGGAGATGCGGTTCAGTTCCATGAGCATCACGCGAATGACATTGACGCGCTCGGGGATCTGATCGGTGATGTCCAGGAGCTTCTCCACCGCGAGGCAGTACGCCGTCTCGTTGAAGAACGGCGACAGGTAGTCCATGCGGGTGACGAAGGTGGTGCCCTGCACCCAGCTGCGGTACTCGAGGTTCTTCTCGATGCCGGTGTGCAGATAGCCGATGCCGCAGCGGGCCTCGGTGACGGTCTCACCCTCGATTTCGAGAATGAGCCGCAGCACCCCGTGCGTGGAGGGGTGCTGCGGGCCCATGTTCACGACGATGCGTTCCTCGGCGATGCCGTCCAGGCTCGCGGAGATCTCGTCCCAGTCGTTCCCCACCACGGTGACCGAGCGTTCGGGCCGTTCCCGGGTGTCGCGACGGGACTTGGTGTCCATGTTGTTCATTACGAGTACGTCCTCCGCTCGTCGGGCGGCGGGATGCGCGCGCCCTTGTATTCGACCGGGATTCCGCCGAGCGGATAGTCCTTGCGCTGCGGGTGGCCACGCCAGTCGTCGGGCATGGCGATGCGGGTCAGCGACGGGTGACCGTCGAAGAGGATGCCGAAGAAGTCGTAGGTCTCCCGCTCATGCCAGTCCACCGTCGGGTAGACCGAATACAGGGAGGGCAGGTGCGGATCACTGTCCGGCACCGAGACTTCCAGCCGCAGGCGGCGGTTGTGGGTGATCGAGTTCAGGTGGTAGAGCGCGTGCAGCTCGCGCCCGGTGTCCTCCGGGTAGTGCGCGCCACTGGCGCCCAGACACAACTCGAAGCGCAGGGCTTCGTTGTCGCGCAACGTCTTCGCGACCAACACCAGGTGATCGCGGCGGATGTGCAGGGTGAGCTCGCCGCGGAACACGACGATCTTCTCCACCGCCTCGTCGAAGGTCTCGGCCAGCGCCAGACGCAGATGTGCGATGACCTCGTCGAAGACCGGGCCGTACGGGGCGGGGGTGCCGCCGGGCATGGAGACGGTCCGGACCAGGCGGCCGTAACCGGAGGTGTCGCCGGTGCCGGAGACACCGAACATGCCCTGCCGCACGCCGATCACATCGTCGGCGGGCGGTGCGGACTCGGCGGCCGGAGACTCGGCGGCAGCGGATTCCGTTGTGTCCGACATTTTCTCAGTGGGTTCCACGGCCGCCTCCGGGGGGATCTCCGTGCCGGCAGGTGCATCGAAGCTCAACGCAGCAGCCCCTTCAGTTGAATGGTCGGGGTGCTGGCGAGCGCGGCGGCTTCGGCCGCGCGCACGGCCTCTTCGCGATTGACGCCGAGCGGCATCTCCTGAATCTTCTCGTGCAGCTTCAGGATCGCGTTCAACAACATCTCCGGCCGCGGCGGGCAGCCGGGCAGATAGATATCGACCGGGACGATGTGGTCGACGCCCTGCACGATGGCGTAGTTGTTGAACATGCCGCCCGAGGATGCGCAGACACCCATGGCCAGCACCCATTTCGGTTCGGTCATCTGGTCGTAGACCTGGCGCAGCACCGGGGCCATCTTCTGGCTCACCCGGCCAGCCACGATCATCAGATCGGCCTGGCGCGGCGAGGCGCGGAACGCCTCCATGCCGAAGCGGGCGATATCGAATCGCCCGCCGCCGGTGGCCATCATCTCGATCGCGCAGCACGCCAAGCCGAACGTCGCCGGCCAGAGCGAACTCTTGCGCAGATAGCCGGCCAAATCTTCCACCGTGCTCAGCAGGAACCCGCTGGGCAGTTTCTCCTCGAGACCCATGTCGGACTACTTCTCCCGGATCGGGACACCCCGCCTCGCACGGGGTGTGTGAATGGAAATCCCCTGTGCGCCGATCAATCCCAGCTGAGACCGCCGCGCCGCCACTCGTAGGCGTAGGCGACCGAGACGTTGAAGATGAACAACGCCATGGCGGCCAGCCCGAACACTCCGAGTGCGTCGAAGTGCACGGCCCACGGGTAGAGGAAGACGATCTCGATGTCGAAGATGATGAACAGCATGGCGGTGAGGTAGTACTTCACCGGAAAGCGTTGGCCCGCACCGTTTCCCGGACCACCCGAGACCGCGTGCGGGGTCGGCTCGATACCGCATTCGTAGGCCTCGAGCTTGGCCCGGTTGTAGCGTTTGGGGCCGATCAGGGCCGCCAGGAAAATGGAGAACACCCCGAACGCGGCGGCGACCGCGCCGAGAACCAGGGTCGGTACCTCGATATTCACTTCAGCACTACCCCTCCTGCGAGCTGGACGACGCACTACGGACGGCAGCGGGCGCGGAGGGATGATGTCAGTGGTGCATGGCTGTCATGCATCTCCCCGCGCTCCTGTGAGCTACGGCACAGATTACAACTCGGACGAGAAGATACATGACGATTCGCGATCGCGTTTGATCGAATTCGGAACGGTCTTTTATGACCGATTGGACGTAATCCCGAATGTCACGTGACACGGGTTTGCCCTGATCACACGGGCGAAGGAAGATCAGGCCGCGAAGCTATTACCGAGCACACCCAGGACAGCGTCGGTCAACCGGATGGGGTCGATGGGGTGCGGCACCGCCGCTTCCGCGCGCGACCAATTCGCCAGCCAGGCATCATCGGGCCGACCGGTCAGCACGACGATCGGTGGGCAGTCGGCGATTTCGTCCTTGAGCTGCTTGGCCAGGCCGAGACCGCCCTCCGGGGCCGACTCGCCGTCGAGGATCAGCAGATCCAGTCCACCGGCGTCCATCTTCTCGAGGACCACCGGGCCCGTGGCCACCTCGACGTAGTCGATCGGCGGCAGATCGGGGTGCGGCCGTCTGCCCAGCGCCAGCATGACCTGGCTGCGGGTATCGGCATCACTGCTGTAAACGAGGACCCGCACGGCGACGGGACGTTTGGCATCGGCCACGTTCCGCATGCTACGTCGCAGATGGGGCGGCGCGGGGCAGCTTCGCGAGAAGTCCGCGTACGCGTCGCGGAATCGCCTGTCGCGCAATACGTCGATGGCCGGTTGTTCGTAATCCGAGACCGGTACGATCCCGCGAATGAGGGGAGCCGTCACCCAACGCCTCATCGAAACCGACGTGTGGACCGACGAGTTGGTGGGGCGAGCCGGGATTCCGGTCTTCGATGTGCCACTGGTGAGCGTCGGCAGCGGGCTGGGATCGTTCACTCTGTTCAACACCTTGCGGATCTACGGGGTGCCCGGGACGGCGATGGCGGTGCTCGGGCCGCAGGACGTGCCGTGGGGATCGTACGAATACCTGACTCGGGTGTCACAGATTCCGCGCGAGGAACGGCTGCGCAGTGATTCGGGCGGAACGCCGGACAATATCTGGGGATTTCCGTCCTATGCCCTTCGCGAGGCAATAGCTGAAAAGTCGCTATCCGCTTTGTGGAATATACTGGTGGAGCCGGTTTTCGCCGAGTACTACACGCCTCGGGCAGGGCAGGTCTTCGCGGCGCTGGAGCGCGAGTTCCAGCGGGTCGAATACGCGCGACCCTTGTACAAAGGGCAGGTTCGCATGGTGCGCAAGCGGAGCGGCGGCGGGTACTTCACGATCCTCACGCCACCGGAAGGGGCGTCGGCGACCAAGCGAATCGCGTTTCGCGGCAGTCATGTTCACATCGCGGTCGGGTACGCAGGACTGCGGCTGTTGCCGGATCTGCAGGAGTACCGCGAGCGGTACCGGGATCCGACGCGAGTGATGAACGCCTACGAGCCGCACGAGCACGTGTACGAGGCATTGCAGCGGCGGCCCGGGACGGTCATGGTACGCGGCAGCGGAATAGTTGCCAGTCGTGTGCTGCAACGACTGATCGACGATCGGGATCGGCTGCGGCTCAACACCCAGATCCTGCATCTGTTCCGGACCTATGTGGCGGGACCACAAGGGGACAGCGTGTTCGGGCGGCGGGCGGGCGCGAACGGGTGGGCGTATCAAGCCTTCAATTTTCCCAAGGCGAGCTTCGGCGGGCAGATCAGGCAGCGGCTGCGGACGCTCGAGGGGCGGGAACGGGCGGAGGCGCTGAAGACCCTGGGCGGGACCACGACGCCGCGGCGCAAGCGGTGGGAGGAACAGCTGGCGCGGGGGCGGGCGCAGGGCTGGTATCAGATCCTGGTGGGGTCCGCGCGAAATCTGCGGCCCGATCGCACCCGGCCCGGGGTCGTGACGACGGTGGCGCCCGAGCCGGACGGGCCGGGCGGTTTCGCGTCGACCGACCGGCCGGTTGACGTGCATGCCGATTACGTCATCGACTGCACCGGGCTCGAAGCCGATATCCGGGAGCATCGACTTGCTCGCCGATCTGCTCGATCACACCGGGGCCCGGCGCAATCCGCTCGGGCGGCTGGACGTGGACCGGACCTTCGAGCTGTTCGGGACCCGCAGCGGGCCCGGGCGGGTGTACGCCTCGGGTAGCGCGACGCTGGGCGGGTACTTCGCCCCCGTGGACTCGTTCGCCGGATTGCAGTACGCGGCCCTGGAGATCGCCGACGACCTGGCGGCGAACGGGTTCCGCCGGCGGCTGGATGCGCTGCGCTCGGTGCGGCAGTGGTGGATGTGGGTCACCGATCGGCGGATTCCGGTATGACGCCGACATTGTGGGGACGGATTCAGACTCGCGTGATCGTGCTCGGGGTGATCGGGACGGTGACCACGCGGGTCGAGGTGGTGCCGGGCCGCCACCTGGTGGCCTGCGTCGACGGGGTGGTCGTGGTTGTCGCGCATCGGGATTCGAGTGTGATCACCGCGGCGTCCGAGGCTATTGCCGTGCTGGACAAGGTCTTGGCGATGGTGGCGGAGGCGTCCTCGCGGGAGACTCGGCGCACCGGACGCACCTTTGCACGGCTGGCGAGCACGTGGCTGATGGGTCGCGCGGACGAGGAGCAGGTCGAATTCGCGGTGCTCACACCGGGAAAGCGGGGGCTGGCGGTCTTTCTGCACGGCCGGGTCACGGCGATGCTCGAGGGGACTGATGACCGGGAAATGTTGCACGGCCGCGATGCCGGATTCAGTGTCGATCGGGTGGTGAGTCCCGCGCCGGGGCGCGCGGCCGCCGTCTTCGTCGACGACGGCGAGCCGCGGAAGAGCCTGCCCAGAGCGAGCGTGTGGTCGCTGCGCGACGGACGGGTGCCGGGTTCGGGAGCGGTGATGTGGTTGGGGGAGAAGGCGAATACGCCCGACGCCGAGATCGCAACCGGAGGTCGGGACCCGGTTCCGCGCGATTCCGGCAGTGCGCGCACCATTGCGCCCACTGCCATTCCCGCAGGAATCGAGACCACTCCCACCGGTGTCGTGGTGCACGGATTCAGGTGCGCCCGCGGACATCTCAACGACCCCCGCGTGCCCTTCTGCGTCGTGTGCGGGATTCGCATGGAACATGCTGACCTGTGTCCTCGCCCCGGCATCCGCCCGCCGCTGGGCGTTTCGCTGCTCGACGACGGCACTTCCTACGTTCTCGACAGCGATCTCGTGATCGGCCGCGAACCCGCCCGCTCACCGCAGGTGCGGCGTGGCGCGCAAGCGATCCGCATCCCCGACGCGACCGGGGGCATGTCTCGCGTCCACGCCGAGATCCGCCTCGTGGACTGGGACGTCCTGGTCATGGATCGCGGGTCAGCCAACGGCACCCACATCCGCCCGCCCGGCCGCCCCGACTGGACCCGCGCCGTACCCGGCCAACCCACCGTCCTGGCGCCCAGCAGCCAATTGCTGCTCGGAGGACGCGTCTTCACCTTCGACTCGCCGCACGGACGCTGACGGCGGAGGTTGGTTCGATCCGGCCGGATGTGGGGAGATAGCGTCACTGGGAGCTGACGAGCGAAGGAGCACGCGTGACTGCCGAATCCGTTGATGTCGTGGTGATCGGGATGGGGCCCGGAGGGGAGGACGTGGCCACGCGGGTGGCGCGGGGCGGACTCGCTGTCGTCGGGGTCGAGGGGCGGTTGGTGGGCGGGGAGTGCCCGTATTACGCGTGTGTGCCGACCAAGATGATGGTTCGGGCGGCGGGGGTGCTGGCCGAGGCTCGGCGGGTGGAGGGGCTCGCGGGGTCGGCCTCGGTGCAGGCGGATTGGCGGCCGGTCGCGGCACGGATCCGGGAGGAGGCCACCGACGATTGGGACGACCGGGTGGCGGTCGAACGGTTCGAGAAGGCGGGCGGGCGGTTCGTGCGCGGGTGGGGGCGGATCAGTGCGCCGGGGGAGGTGACCGTGGCGACCGATGGTGGAGAGCGGGTGTTTCGGGCGCGGCGGGGGATTGTGCTGAATCCGGGGACGGAACCGGCTGTTCCGCCGCTCGACGGGCTGGCGGGGACGCCGTTCTGGACGAATCGGGACGCGGTGCCGGCTACCGAGGTGCCGGAGTCGCTCATCGTGCTGGGTGGGGGACCCGTGGGGGCGGAGTTCGCGCAGATCTTCGCGCGGTTCGGGGCGCGGGTGACCGTGGTCGTGCCGCGGCGGCTGTTGCCGCAGGACGAGCCGGAGGCGGGGCAGCTGCTGGCGAAAGTGTTCGCGGAGGAGGGGATCGAGGTCCGGGACGGGGTTCGGGGGACGGCGGTGCGGCACGACGGGCGCGAGTTCGCGCTGCCGCTCGACAATGGCGAGGTATTGCGTGCCGAGCGGTTGCTCGTCGCGGCGGGGCGGCGAACCGAACTGGCGGGCTTGGGAATCGGGGCGGTCGGCTTGGACGAGTCGGCCAGGTCAATACCGGTGGACAATCGGCTGCGGGCGGCCGACGGGGTGTGGGCACTCGGCGATGTCACCGGGCAGGGGGCTTTCACTCATGTGTCCATGTATCAGGCGCGGATCGCGGCGCAGGACATTCTCGGTAGCGGGAACGAGGTCGCTCGGTATCACGCCGTACCGCGGGTGACATTCACCGATCCCGAGGTCGGGGCGGTCGGTATGACCGAGGAGCAGGCGCGGGCGGCAGGCCTGACGGTCCGGGCCGGAATTACCGAAGTACCTGCGTCCACGCGGGGTTGGATCCACAAAGCGGGCAATGCCGGGTTCATCAAACTGGTCGAGGACGCCGACCGCGGGGTGCTCGTCGGCGCGTGCTCCGCCGGGCCGGAGGGTGGCGAAGTCCTCAGCGCCCTGGCGGTGGCCGTCCACGCCCAGGTCCCGACCGCGACTCTGCGGGAGATGATCCTCGCCTACCCGACCTTCCATCGTGCCATCGAATCGGCCCTCGATGCTCTCGCATCCGTTTAGGCATCGAATCGCAATCGTTGCTGTTCACACGCGTGTAACAGCGGCATCCTGGTAACCATCGATAGTCCTAGCTGGTTGGGCGGTGGGCACATGCGAATCTCGGAAATCCTGCGCCGGAAGGGCGGCGAAGTCGTCACGATTGCACCCGATGCAACCGTGCGCGAACTGCTCAGAATCCTGGCGGCACACAACGTCGGCGCGGTCATCGTCTCCCCGGACGGCACCGCCATGGCCGGCATCGTCTCCGAACGAGACATCGTCCGCCGCCTCTACCGCGACGGCGCACCCCTCCTGGACGCCCCGGTCTCCACCATCATGACCGCGGCCCTCCACACCTGCTCCCCGGACGACAACGTCGAAACCCTCAACTCCATCATGACCGAACACCGAATCCGCCACCTCCCCGTCCTCGAGGACGGCCGGATGATCGGCATAGTCAGCATCGGCGACGTGGTCAAAAGCCAAATCTCCGAACTCGAAACCGAACGCGAAGCCCTCGTCCGCTACCTCCACAGCTGACCGGGCACCCGCCGCCATCGCGGCCGGAAAACATTGACCTCTAGTCGAGTTGAGGTTGCAGGGTAGGGGATTGTGCAGACAATCCCTGTGGAGATCGGTGTCATCCTGCCTTCGGTGGCGACGCAACGGACTCAGAAACTTGATATAGGCGCGGCTTCTCGTCATGCCGAGGAGGTCGGGCTCGATGGGGTTTGGCACGGGGATCACCTGTCGATCGGTGTGCCTGTGCTGGATTGCACGATTGCCCTCGCGGTCGCGGCGGCCGCGACCGAACGGGTGCGGATCGGCACCAGTGTCTACGTCCCGGCGCTGCGGCCGCTGGCCTGGGCGGCCAAGCAGGTGGCGAGCTTGCAGCATGTCAGTGGTGGGCGTCTGATCCTCGGTGTCGGGTCCGGGGGCGGTCCGGGTCAGTGGGCGGCGGCAGGGCTTCCGTTCGGGGAGCGGGGTGCTCGCACCGATGCCGCGCTGCGGGTGTTGCCTGAGTTGTTGGCGGGCAAGCGGGTCGCTCTCCCCGATATGCCGGAGCCGATCGAGATCGAATTGGCGCCGTCCGTTCCGGTTCCGCCGGTGTTGGTCGGAAACCATTCGGCTCCCGCCCGGCGGCGGGCCGCAGAGCTGGGGGACGGGTGGTTTCCGTCGCTGATCCCACCGGCCCAGGTGGCGGCAGGGCTCGCCGAAATCACCGAACTCGCCGCGCAGTATCAACGGCCGGCGCCCACTGTCACCATCGGCGCGACCGGAGTTCTCGGCACCGGATCGGATCTGCCCACGCGCGCCGAGATCGCCGCTGGAATCAGCCAGAACTACGGGAAGTCGATCGAGGAGACCTTGCCGATTCCGATCACCGGATCCATCGAGCAAGCCGCCGAACGCGTAGCCGCCTACCGGGACGCCGGCGCCCACCGCCTCGTCATCGGTATTGCGGGAGGTGACTGGCGGCGGCAGTGCGAATTGCTGGCGCAGGTGCGTTCCACGCTCAGTTGACCTGCGGAGAAGGCTACTACCGGGCTGCTAGCCAGTCCGGCGGGCTGCCTACGGGGTCAAGGGCTTTCGGCGGGGGATCACTCGGCGGTGGGTGATGCGCCAGCCGTGGCGGGTGCGGTGGAGGGTGTCCTCGTAGGTGACGCTGGTGGTCGTGGCGTCGGTATTGACGGCCAGGCCCTTGGAGATCGCGTGGGCCGTGTCGCCGTCCAGGGCTGTGACCATCACATTGGTGACGTGGTGGGCGAGGGGGTTGGCGTCGCCCAGTTCGCGTGCCATGTCGCGGAGGGCTTCCACTCCGGGCACGGTGCCCGCGCCGAAGGAGGTCAGGTCGTAGGTGACGTCCTCGGTAAATACCTCGGTCCATCGGTCGAACTCGCCTGAATCGCTCAGATGTCCGTGCAGGGCGATCACTTCGTGGATTGCCAGTCTGTCCGCAACCGCATCCGTCATCCCCACACCAGATCACGAATCGGCGCGGTCAGCCACGGATTTTCGCGGCGATCGGCGGGCGGGGCCAGCCCGAGCTGGAGTGCGCGGGCTGGTGCCGGACGGATCAGTCGGTCCAGATGGAGAGGTACCAGAGACCGTCGGCGCCCAGCGTGCATTCGTAGATGTCGTCGCCGGGGACGAGCTGGGTGCCGTCGGGGCGGGTGAAGGTGCCGGTTTCGCCGTCGGCGTCGCAGGCGGCCTCGGTGGGGTAGTTGCCGTCCACCTGCCACTCGGTGTCCTTGCCGGCGTGGGCGGTGCCCATCGCCGCGATCAGACCGAGGGCGACCAAGGAGGTCGTTGCGAGCTTCTTCATATGGTGTTCCTTTTCACGAAAGAGCCCGGTCGACGGTCTCAGGTAAGACCGAGTGGCCGGGCTGCCACACGATACTTCAGCACGGGGGTCCGACAAATCCGGCAGCGGTCGGACCGCTTGGCGCTCAGCACGTTCCGCTACCGGCTGCGCATGCCGGTGTGGCCGACCTAGTCTGGAGCGATGAGCGGCGACCTTGGTCAGCGGCTGCAATCGGTTCGGAAGCGGCGGGGGCTCACGCAGCGGGAACTGGCTGCGAATTCGACTGTCTCGGTGTCTCTGATCCGGAAGATCGAGCAGGGGGAGCGGGACGACACTCGGATCGAGACGCTGCGGCGGTTGGCGGTGGCCCTGGGATGCCCGCTGACCGCGCTCATCGGCCCCGCGCCCAGCGCGCCGGAGAGCAGGGACGGCGAGTTGTGGGCCGCCACCACGCGAGCGATCGATGCGCCTCGGCCGGACGTGGCGGTGGAGCCGCAAACGGAACAGGCTGTGGCCGAATCCCTTGCGGCGGCCGTGCGGTTCTACCACGACAACCGGTATGAGCTGCTGGCGCGAGTCCTGCCCGATCTGGTGGACGCGAGTGACAGTGTCTCGCCCGTGCTGCGGGCGCGGATTCTCCAGCTGACCGGCTCGGTCATGGTCCAGACACGACAATTGGGAACGGCGCGCAGAGTTCTCGATCGCGCGCTGGCGGCGGCGCAGGCGAGCGATGATCTACTCGACGCCGCGTCCGTCGTCGTCACGCTGTGCTGGCTGCTCCTGGTGGAGCGGCGATTTCAGCAGGTCGACGACCTGGCGATCGGGTGGGCCGACCGGATCGAGCCACGGATCTCGACCGCTACCGAACGCGAGCTCTCCACGTGGGGCTGGCTGTTGCTGCGTGGGTCGGCGGCGGCGATCCGCGACAACCGGCCCGACGACGCCGATGACATGATGCGGTTCGCGCAGTCCGCCGCAGTGGCGGTCAAACGCGAACCGCGTGGCTACCAGGACTATTGGACGATCTTCGGTCCCGCCACCGTGGCCATGAAGCGCGTCGAGAACGCCGTCATCGACGACCGGCCCGACCTGGCACTGCAGTTGGCCCAGGACGTGCCGCCCGGACTGCGGCCCACCTCCGACAACCGCAATCGGCATCTCCTCGACCTCGCCCAAGCCCACCTCGACCTCGCCCGGCCAGATCCGGCCCTGGACATCCTGCTTCGGCTCTCCGGCGAGGCCCGCCCCTGGCTGATCGAGCAGCGTTTGGCCAAAGATCTCCTGGCCAGGCTGATCGGCAGACGCCGAACCCTCACTCCGGAGATGCGCGCCCTCGCCGATCTCATCCGCCTCGAATACTGATCGCTCCGTGGCACTTCCGCTGCCGGACCCCGGAAAGTGCCATTGCCGCAGAATTTCCGCGGCCCGATCCTTATTCGGAATCAGCTGGAAGCAGACTCGACGATCGAGAGGGCGAGCAATGAACCCCGGGGCTCTGGGATATCTCCGCGAAGACGTGTCCGGCTCGCGACGGCAGTGGGACGAGCGGCGGATTCGGGCGTTGGCGGAACGGTTGGGGTATGACCTTCGGCGGACGGCGGTGTTCGGGCCGCATACTGATCGGCCGGTGCACCGGTTGCAAGTGCTGGTCGGGAATTTGGGGGTGGACGCGGTGATCATGCCGAGTCTGGAGCATTTCGAGGGTGGGGAGGCGCCGGGGGAGCTGGTGCGGCGGGCGGATGTGATCACCGTCAGTCCGGAGGAGACGTTCGCGCGGTGGATCGTTCCGCCGGATGCGGCGGCCGACATGTGGTCCCGGTGGGCGGCATGCCATGGACACGCCAGCACCCGTTTCGACGAATGAACGGTGGGTGAACCATGATCAATTGGTGCCGTGTCGTTCGATGGAAATAGGTGGGTCGCGAACTGTGATATCGAAAGCGAATAACTCGGCGACACAGCGGATCTGCGGCAGACCGAGGGGGCTGGTGTGAGACCTCAATTCTCGCGCAGCGTGTTTCTGCGCGGAGCTCTCGGAATCGCGGTCGCCGGTGTGGGTTTCGCGGGGGCCACGCGGCTGCCGACATCGGTCGCGACACCGGATACCGGGTCGTCCGGCGCGAACGCCGGAGACCTGGGCAGCGCTTCGGGATCGAGCAGCGGGAGCGCCGACCCGAAATGGCGTGAGCTGAAAGGGAAACTGCGCGGCCGGGTCGTCCTGCCGGGGGATTACGGATATCCGGGCGTGAAGGAGGTCTTCAACACTCGCTTCGACAACGAGATGCCCGAGGCGATCGTGCAGATCGCGGACGCCCAGGACGCCGCCGCCACCTTCGAGTTCGCAGCCGAGAACGACCTCCTGGTGGCGGCCCGCGCCGGCGGCCACTCCTATGCGGGAATGTCCACGGCGACCGGCACACTCGTCATCGACGTGCGGCGCATGCAGGGCATTCGCGCCGAGGGCGGCAAGGCGGTCATCGCGCCCGGCCACACCCTCTACGACATCTATCACGAGCTGGATCGCGGCGGGCTGAGCCTGCCCTCCGGCATGTGTCCGGGCGTCGGCATCGCCGGTCTCACCCTGGGCGGCGGACTCGGCAACGAGTCGCGCGCCCACGGCCTCACCGGCGACCGGCTCACCGCCGCCACCGTGGTCCTGCCCGACGGCACCATCACCGAGGTCTCCGCCACCACCCGCCCGGATCTGTTCTGGGCCTTGCGCGGCGGCGGCCCGCACTTCGGCGTCGTCACCTCGTTCACCTTCGAGACCATCCCCGCGACGCCGAAAGACGTAGTGCGCCTGACCTTCCAGGGCGACGAGGCGGCGACCGTCATCGCGGGCTGGCAGGAGTGGCTGCGCTCGGCCCCGCGCGAACAGTGGGCCGACGTCAGCATCGACGCCGACGGCCAGGGCGGCATGCACTGCTGGATGCAGCTGGTCTGTCCCGCGGGGACTTCCGAAACCGTCACCGCCGAACTCGTCGACGCCATCGGCGTCGCCCCCGGCATCGTCGAACCCCGCACCCTGTCCCATCTGGAAGCGGTCCTCTACCTGGCGGGCGGCACCGCCGATCAGCCGCGCGCCGCCTTCACCAACGGCTCCGACATCGTCGCCGAGCTCACCCCCGACACCATCGGACGCATCCTCGAGGTGGTCGCCCGCTTCTCCAGCGTCGGCGGTACCGGATGGGTCCAGATCAACGCCCTCGACGGCGCGATCCGCGACCTCGCCCCCGACGCCACCGCTTTCCCCTGGCGCAACCACGCCGCCCTCGTGGAATGGGGCGCGTACGAACCCATCCCGCACGAATCGGCCCTGGCCTGGCTGGCCGACGCGCACGCCACCATGGCCCCCGACTCCGTCGGCGCCTACATCAACTACCTCGAGCCGGGCGACCCGCTGTCCCGCTACTACGGCTCCAACTACCCCCGCCTGGCCGAGCTCCGCAGCCTGGTGGACCCCAATAACCGCATCCGCTCGGTCCTGACCGCCTGACCCCGCCCTCCGGGGCGGGGGAGTCCCCCGCTACTGGTCGAGGGCCTGGATGAGGGTGTTGAGGCCGGAACTGACGGATGCGCGCTGGGCGGGAGTGAGGGTTTCCAGCGCGACGGCGAAACGCTGGATGCGGGCCGAGGTGAGGCCGGTGACCAGATTGTGGGCCGCCTCGGTGGCGGTGAGCAGCTGGGCCCGGCCGTCTTCGGGGTCCGCGTCGCGGGTGAGGTAGCCGCCCTTTTCCAGACCCGTCACTATGCGGGACATGGTCGGTGCGCTCACCCGCTCGATCGAGGCCAGGTCGCCCAGCCGCAGGGGACCCGAGCGGGCGACCGTCGCGAGGGCGGACGCCGCGCCGGGGCTCAGCGCCCCGAGGTCGCCGGAGTGGCGCAACAAGCGCAGCAAGCGGCCGATGGTGTGGTACAGGTCGGCGGCCTCGGTGAGCTGGTCGGGGTCGGCGACGCTCGTGGGCTCGGACAGCGTGATCTCCTCCGTCAGATTCCCTCGCGGGCGGCTTCACGCAATTCGGCCGCCTCGTCCGTGACAGTCGGGCTACCGGCGAACCAGGAGGCCGCCGCGCCGATCAGCATCATAATCGCGGCTCCCAGGAAGACCACGACCAGACCCGAGTGGAACGGTCCGGAGATCAAGTGCGGGAAGAACTCCTGACCGGTGAGCACATCGCCGTGCACGCCGGGATGGTCGAGTGTGCCGGTGGGGCCGAGCAATTCCTTGATCGGGTTGTAGCCGAGGAAGGCCGCGAACAGGCTGCCCACCGGAGGCATGTCCGAGATCGCCTCGGCGGCCGACGCGGGCACACCCTGCTCCTGCAGGCCCGAATTCATGGCGTCGGGCAGCGTATTCGACAGGCCGACGATCATCAGCGAGAAGAACAGGCCGATCGACAGCGCCATACCGCCGTTGAACAGCGTGCCGCGCATACCGGAAGCCACACCGCGCTGCGCGGCGGGCACCGACGACATCACCTCGGCGGTGTTCGGCGACGCGAACATACCCGAACCGAGGCCGTTGAGGGCGATGACCAGCGCGAACACCCAGTAGTCGAAGTCGACCGGCAGCACGACGAGCAGCACGAACGTCAGAGCGGTGATCAGCATGCCGACGGTGGCGAACAGCCGCGCGCCGTACCGGTCCGACAGCTTGCCCGACACCGGTCCGGCGATGAGGAATCCGACGGTCAGCGGCAGCAGGTAGATGCCCGCCCACAGCGGCGTCTGCTCGAACGAGAAGCCGTGCAGTGGCAGCCAGATGCCCTGCAGCCAGATGATCAGCATGAACTGCAGACCGCCGCGGCCTAGCGAGGACATCAGTCCGGCGATATTGCCCAGCGCGAACGCCCGGTTCTTGAACAGCGACATATTGAACATCGGCTGCGCGACCTTGGACTCGATCACGCAGAACACGGCCAGCAGGATGATGCCGCCGATCACCGCGCCCAGCACCCACGGGTTGGTCCAGCCGGTCTTCGAATCCCCGTGCGGCTGAATGCCGTAGGTGATGCCGGTCAGCAACGCGGTCAAGCCCAGCGCGAACGTGATGGTGCCCGGCAGGTCCAGCGATCCCGGATTGCGCTGGCCATTGTCGTGCAGCGAGCGATAGGACCAGATGGTGCCGATGATGCCGAACGGCACGCTCACCCAGAAGATGGCCTTCCAATCCCACTGCGCCAGTACGCCGCCCATGAGCAGACCGAGGAAGGAACCGGCCACCGCCGCGACCTGATTGATCCCGAGCGCGAACCCGCGCTCGTCGGCCGGGAAGGCGTCGGTGAGGATCGCGCTCGCATTGGCCATCAGCATCGCGCCGCCGACACCCTGGATCACGCGCCAGGCGATCAGCCACACCGCGCCGCCGCCGTGCGTGAACGGATCGAACGACAACGCCACGGCCGCGAGGCTGAACACCACGAACCCGTAGTTGTAGATCTTCACCCGCCCGACCATGTCGCCGAGCCGCCCGAACATGACCACGAGCACGGCCGAGGACAGCAGGAAGCCCATCATCAGCCACAGCAGGTAGCTGACATTGGCGGGTTCCAGGGGATTGAGCCCGATGCCGCGGAAGATGTCGGGCAGCGAGATCGTCACGATCGAGGAGTTGATGGTGACCATGAGCATGCCCAGCGTCGTATTCGACAGGGCCACCCACTTGTACCGGGGGTGATCATGCTCGATCCGGAGTCGTCTCCGAATGGTCTGGACGTCACCGGCATCCAATCCGGTGGTAGGGGCCGCAGCCATCAGAGCCTCCCGCGAGTCTGCGAACGAACTTCCCCAATATAGTTGCATGTTGCTAACTAATGAAATCGGGCGCGCCTCACTCAATGGAATGCCTTGCGGCCAAAAACGGAGCGCTGTACGGTTTTGCGGACGGCACCGAGGTGAGCACCGGTTTCGCGGAGGGGGATCCGAGCGACGCGACCACTGGGCGACGGCGGACAGCGATCATGACTCGGGCGACCGGCGTGCCGACGGGGCCGCGGGCGACACCGACCCCGGCATCACCTACCACCGTGATCGCCAGCCGAGCCGACCAGGTCACCACCCCACCGGAGGTCACCTTCCTCACCGCCGCCCCGAGGCCCTCGTCCACATCTGGGTCCAAGACCTCTGCCCCGCAGACACTTTCGACCACGGCATCTCCCGCAGTCACCCACCGTCGACTATCTGGTCGAAAAGGCCCTCGACCCCGCCTACTCCGGCGACGCCTGCCCTCTCAGCAACTGACCGCAGGCAACCGGAATACGTATCGAGCCGACTTCTGCTGCGCGGCACGGATTCCCGGCCTGATCGCAAATGTGAAACCACCGATTCGTGCCGGTCGACACGCCTGCCGCAGCGCACCAGTCCGGCACGATTTGCAGTTACGCTGCTATTCGGGACCTGCGCCTGCGGTATCGAGCTCGTACACCTCTTCGAGAACGAGAACAGGATCTGGTTATGCGACATCCGCTCATGGCCGCCACGGCAGGAACAGCCGTGGCCGGTGTAACCCTGGCGAGCCTATGGGCCTGGGGTGCCGATCCGGTCCGGGCTCAGCCGCCCGCCGGGGACGTATCCGGCGCGGGAGTGCATATCGTCGCGTCGGTCGACAGCGTCGAGGTGAATCCGCCCGGAAACCGGACGCCGAACTTCCTGATGACGTTCGCACATGCCGCGCAGATGTCGGGCAGTTACTCGGTCACCGTGGACGGTGACCCGATCACATCCGGTCAGGCCGTCGCGGGGTTCATCCTCGGCTGCGGGATCAGCGTGGCCGGCGGCGTCACCGTCGGCATCGAACCCAACCAGGGTCTGGCCGCCGCCATTTCCCCGTCGGTGACCCCTGGGAGCGTCTCCGTCAGCCCGCCGAGCGGGACGGTCACGCCCAGCGCCTCGGCCACGCCCAGCGCCCCGGCCACGCCCAGCGCCTCGGTCACCCCGCCCGACATCAGTCTCGGACCCAGCGTGGGCGGGACGCTGGGTCTGACGGAAGTCCTGACGGCCACCATGGGACCCGGCCAGGTCACCATGACGACCACGGCGACCGCGGCCCTGGACAACACCACCGTGTTCCCGTACCAGATCATGTTCAACAACGCCGCATTGAACGTCGCGCAATGTGCTTCGCCGGTGTCCGCGGTCCCCTTCGTCACCACCACGGTGAGCACCGCGCAGGGCGTCGTGCAAACCACCGCCTACGGCGACCAATTCACCTTCTGAACCTGGCCGGTCGCCCGAGCCTACGAGGGCAGTTCCGGCCGGGGTTTTCCCTTGGGGCGACGGTGCGGGCGAGGATGCCGAGGGTCGGGCGCCTACCGAGGCGGGTCCGCTACCGCCCGATCCCGAAACCTGCGGAGGCACGGACTACAGTGATCTCGCGACTGGCGTGACGTGGATCAGACCACGAGGAAGCGCAGATCGGAGCGTCGTCCGCCTGGGTGCTCCCGAACTCGAGTTCGGGAAGTGGGCACCATCATGGATCTGCGGTACGGCATGAATCCCCATCAGCGAGCCCGCGTGGTCGGCGGCAGCGCCGAACACATTCGCGTGCTGCACGGTTCCGCGTCGCTGATCAACTACCTCGACCTGCTCAACGCCTGGCAGCTGGTCGCCGAGGCACAGACCGCGACCGGCCGGGTGGCGGCCACGTCGTTCAAGCACGTCTCACCGGCCGGGGCGGCGGTCGACGGGGAGCTCGACGAAACCCTGCGCGAGTCCTGGGGTTTGGGTGACGCCGGCCTGGGACCGGGTGCCGCCGCCTACATTCGGGCACGCGACGCCGATCCGCGCTCCTCCTACGGTGACATGATCGCGGTGTCCGCGCCCGTGGACGACGAGCTGGCCGACCTGCTGGGCGGCGTGGTGTCCGACGGCATCATCGCGCCGGGCTACGCGCCCGGGACCGTCGAGAAGCTGGCCCGCAAGAAGGGCGGCCGCTTCCTGGTCGTCGAGGTCGATCCCGCGTACCGGCCGCCGGAGACCGAGAGCCGCACCGTCTTCGGCGTCACCCTCGAGCAGGACCATGACCGGCAGCCGAACACCGCGGAGCTGATCCGGGTGGCCGACGGGCCCGCACTCAGCGAGGCGGCGGTCTCGGACGCGCTGCTCGGCATGATCACCGCCCGCTACACGCAGTCGAACACGGTGGTCCTGGTGCGCGACGGCATGACCGTCGGCGTCGGAGCGGGCCAGCAGTCCCGGGTGGACTGCACCCTGCTGGCGGGAGCCAAGGCCCGCACCTGGTGGAACCGCCGCCACCCGGCCATCCGCGCACTGCCACTGCCCGCGTCCCTACCCCGCCAGGAGCGCCTGAACTGGCGGATCGCCCTCGCCGCAGGCACTCTCACCGCCACCCAGCACAGCGAACTGTCGGACCTGCTTGCCGAGTCGACCTCCGACCCCGACCTCTCCACCTGGACACGTCAATTCTCGGGCCTCACGCTCGTGTCCGACGGCTATCTGCCCTTCCGCGACAATGTCGACGTCGCCGCCGCCCACGGCGTCACCGCGATCATCGAACCCGCCGGAGCTCTGCGCGCCGACGCCATCCTCGACGCCTGCCGCGAACACCGGATCACCCTCGCGCGCACCGACCTCCGCATGTTCCACCACTGACAGTTTCCCGGCGACCGGCACCTGACCGCTGCACAACCGATGCCGCGGTCAGCGTGGCCGGGTCGGCAGGACCGGGGGGACGAGCGTCGGTACGCGAGTGTAGGGGAAGGTGGGCTGGACGAAACTGGGGCGGTCGAGGGTGAAATTGGGCTGTCGGGCGGGCGGGTCCGTGTGGGGCTCGCGTAGCGCCATGGCGAGTACGAAGACGAATATGCCTGCGATGGCCACCGCCGCCAGCATGATCAGGTTGGATTCGCGCTTTCCCGGTTCCGCGGATGGCGCCGGGCGGTGGGGGACGTTCCTCGTTCGAGGGGCGGATGGTGCCCGCGGCGGTGGCGGTGGGCGGTGAACCGGTCGCGCGGGATAGGGCGCCGCGCCGGCCTCGCGCAGCACTGTCGGCAGCGTGTACTCGATGCCGTCGAGCATCGAACCCAGCACATCCGACTGCACGCGGTCGAGCAATTCGCGGCGTTGCAGGCCGCTGTGCAGCGCGCGGGCGGCCGCCGCGGATTCATCGGCGATCAATCCGAGAACGACCAGTCCGACCGGGATCGGCCAGAGGCGGTACCGGGTCGCCAAGCGGCCGGAGACATCCAGGGCGATCGCGCACTGATCGGTGAGGAGCGCGTTCTCCCACCGGCCCGCGCCGCGGCTCGGGCGGTCGATCATCCCCTTGCGCTCGATCGCGTCGGCATCGCCGGTGTCCAAGCAGATTCGCGACCAGTCACCCGATCCGTCCGCTCGCATCAATGCAACCAGCAGGTCACCTGTGTCGACGGGAGCCGGAGCCCTGGCGGCCGCGGCCAGTCGCAGCGCGACGACCACCGTCGTATGGAAGCGGGCACCATCAAGTACGCCAGCCATGAATCATCTCCCCCGGCTGGGCCGAAAACCGGAGTACGTACCGCTCCGTTTGCGAGGAGAGTACAGCGTCGACAGTGTCCTGTCAGGGGATATCCGACGACCTCAGACACCACGAAATGCTTTGTCGCCGACTCGATCCGGGTCCGTGATGTGGGAGAGGAACAGGCGCGCGGCGGGGGTGGGGGTGCGGGTGGTGACGGCGTGCCAGGGGCGGGTGAGGGGAGTGCCCTCGACGGGGAGGATCTCCAGGCGACCGGTGGCGAGGTCGGCGGCGACGGCGTCGGAGTGGATGAGGGTGATGCCGAGGCCCTCGCGCGCGGCGGCCAGGGCGGCGCCGTGGGTGCCGAGAGTCAGTGTGGGCGGATGGATTTGGAGGCGGTCGAAGAGGGCGAGGGTGGTGTCGCGGGTGCCCGAACCTTTGCCGCGCAGGAGCCAGGTGGCGTCACAGGGGTCGGGCCAGCGGGAGGGCGCGCCGACGACGACGAGCTGGCAGGGGCGGCGGGCGCGGGTGAAGAGGCCGGTGTCGCGGGGCGGGCGGCCGGCGACCACGAGGTCGGTTTCGTGGTGGGTGAGTTCCAGGAACAGGACGTCGCGGGGGTGGATCGACAGGCCCAGTTCGATGTCGGGGTACCGGCTTCGGAACGACGCCAGCAGGTGGAGCAGGACGTATTCGCCCGCGGTGGCGACGACGCCGATACGCAGCCGGCCGGTCTCGGCCTCCCGGACGGCGGCGTGCGCTTCCTTCATCAGACCGAGGATACTGCGGCAGTAATCGGCGTACACCCGCCCGGCTTCGGTGAGCGCGATGCCGCGCCCGGATTTGGTCACGAGTTTCGCGCCGAGTTGTTTCTCGATGTGTGCTACAGCCGCCGAGGCGGCGGCCTCGGTGATGTGCAACTGGGCCGCGGCGCGGCGAATGCTGGAGTGCTTGGCAACGGCGAGAAAGGTTTCCATGCGCACCGCGCTCACCGTACCCATACTCAACGGTAGCAAACCCGACGAAAAGGTTGAGCGAGAACAGAAACAATCGAATTGTTTGTCGTTAACGGGCCCGTCATCCTGGGAATCGCAAGTGACCCAACCCGGTTCGCAGGAGGAAAGATGGCCGGATCTGACGATGATCAGCGCAGCCGGTGGGATCCGGGCGTGCAGTCGTATGCGTCGATGGGATACTACAACCCGGACTACGAGCCGAAGTACACCGACGTCCTCGCGGTGTTCCGGGTGACGCCCCAGGACGGTGTCGACCCGATCGAGGCGTCGGCGGCCGTCGCCGGTGAATCCTCCACCGCCACTTGGACAGTCGTCTGGACCGACCGCCTCACCGCGCACAACCGGTACCAGGCCAAGTGCTACCGCGTCGAGGATGTGCCGGGTCGCCCGGGCGAGTACTTCGCCTACGTCGCCTACGATCTGGACCTCTTCGAGGAGGGCTCCATCACGAACCTCACGTCCTCGGTGATCGGCAATGTATTCGGTTTCAAACCGCTGAAGGCATTGCGGCTGGAGGATATGCGTATTCCCGTGGCGTATGTCAAGACCTTCCAGGGTCCGCCGCACGGAATCGTGATGGAGCGCGAGTATCTCAACAAATACGGCCGCCCCCTACTGGGCGCGACGGTGAAACCGAAACTCGGGCTCTCCGCGCGCAACTACGGTCGTGTGGTGTACGAGGCCTGCAAGGGCGGACTCGATTTCACCAAGGACGACGAGAACATCAACTCGCAGCCGTTCATGCGCTGGCGTGACCGCTACCTGTTCGCCATGGAGGGCGTCAACCGCGCCATCGCCGAAACCGGTGAATTGAAGGGCCATTACCTCAATGTCACCGCCGCCACCATGGAGGACATGTACGAGCGCGCGGAGTTCGCGAAATCGCTCGGCAGCTGCATCATCATGATCGACCTGACGGTCGGCTACACCGCCATGCAGTCCATCTCGAAGTGGGCGCGCACCAACGGCATGCTGCTGCACCTGCACCGGGCCGGGCACTCCACCTTCACCCGCCAGAAGACGCACGGCGTCAGCTTCCGGGTGCTGGCCAAATGGTGCCGGTTGATCGGCGTCGACCACCTGCACGCGGGCACGGTCATCGGCAAGCTCGAAGGCGACCCGCACACCGTGCGCGGCTTCTACGACACCTTGCGCGACAACCACATCCCCACGAACCCGGTCAACGGCATCTTCTTCGACCAGGACTGGGCCAGCCTGCCCGGCGTCATGCCGGTCGCCTCCGGCGGCATCCACGCCGGCCAGATGCACCAGCTGCTGGACCTGTTCGGCGACGACGCCATCCTGCAGTTCGGCGGCGGCACCATCGGCCATCCGATGGGCATCGCCGCGGGCGCGGAGGCCAACCGGGTCGCGCTCGAAGCGGTGGTCAAGGCGCGCAACGAGGGTCGCGATCTGCTCAAGGAGGGCCCGGACGTGCTGCGCCGCTCCGCCGAGAG
The DNA here is from genome assembly GCF_042732555.1 of Nocardia sp. NPDC059764. Lineage (NCBI taxonomy): Bacteria > Bacillati > Actinomycetota > Actinomycetes > Mycobacteriales > Nocardiaceae > Nocardia > Nocardia sp. NPDC059764. The sequence goes on along the minus strand of NZ_JBHWHH010000064.1, from coordinate 587 downwards.
CTGCCGCCCGCTCGAGGTCGCCCTGCAGACCTGGGGTGACGTCACCTTCGACTACACCTCCACCGACGCCCCCGACGCCGTCCCCACGGCCTCCCGCTGAAAGTCGACCCACCCATGCATCTGCGCCAAGGCACCTTCTCGCACCTGCCGGACTTCGACGACGCCGAGATCGCCGCCCAGGTCCGCTACGCCCTGCTCAACAACTGGCCGGTGTCGATCGAGTACACCGACGATCCGCACCCGCGCAACAACTACTGGGAGATGTGGGGCCTGCCCCTGTTCGATCTGGACGAGCCCGACGGTGTGCTCGCCGAGATCAACGCCTGCCGGGCCACGTTCCCGCGGCACTATATTCGCGTCAACGCCTACGACGCCTCCTACGGCCGCCAGACCACGGCGCTGAGCTTCATCGTGCAGCGCCCGGCCGACGAACCCGGTTTCCGCCTCGACCGCACCGAGGGCGCGGACCGCAGCCAGCGCTACGGCTTCCACGCCTACTCGTCGGATCAGCGATCCGGCCAAAGGTACGGCGGCTGAACACCTTTCGGATCAGGAGGTTATCGTGAGCTCGGAACACCCCGCGGCAT
>NZ_JBHWHH010000063.1:0-35479 GCF_042732555.1 Nocardia sp. NPDC059764 | reverse complement strand
GGTACAGCACGGCGGCGCTGTCGGAGACCGGCCCGACCGAGACGCGCTCGGTCGGGCGGCCACCGAGGCGGACATGCTCGACATGGGTGCCGCGCGGCGCGCGCTGCGCCACCGAACCCCAATCCATCAGCGCCCGCTGGACACCGAACGGGAGCCGGTGATTGAGCATGACCCGGAAGACCGGGTTCAGCACGGCTCGGACGACAGGCAACGGCAGTGTCACATCGGGCATGACCGAATGTCCTTCAGAATCGCGGTATTACGGCAGGATCCGCTTCTGCACCACGGCGGAGATCCGCTGGTAGTACGAAGCCGTGGTGCGCACGAACAGGTCGAGGGCCTTGGCCTCCCAGCCGATCAGCACGCGGCCGTGGCCCTTGCGGACCGCCTCGGTGATGGTCTGCGCGGCCATCTCCGGGGTGTGCAGCGCGAGCTTGCTGTCGAACAACGCGGCCAGGTTCTTCTGGTCCAGGCCCTCGGACACGCTGGCATTGCGGGCGACGGCGGTCTTGATGCCGCCGGGGTGCACGCAGGTGACCTGGACCGGGGTGCCGCTCATCAGCATTTCCTGGCGCAGCGCCTCGGTGAAGCCGCGGACCGCGAACTTGGCCGAGTTGTAGGCGCTCTGGCCGGGGACCGCGATCAGGCCGAAGAGGCTGGACACGTTCACCACGTGGCCGTCACCGGATTCGATGAGGTAGGGCAGGAACGCCTTGGTGCCGTTGACGACGCCCCAGAAGTCGACGTCCATGATGCGGTCGAAGTCCTTGAACGCGGTGTCGGTGACATTGCCGTGGTGGGCGATGCCGGCGTTGTTGTAGATCTGGTTGACCTTGCCGAAGTGCTTCTTCACCGCGTCGGCGTAGAGCAGCACGGCCTCGCGCTCGGCCACGTTCAGACGATCGGACTTGATCTTCACGCCGAACTTCTCACAGCGCCGCACGGTTTCGGCGAGGCCCTCGGCGTCGATGTCGGACAGCGCCAGGTGCGCGCCCCGCTTGGCCAGGTTCTCCGCCAGCGCGCGGCCGATGCCGGAACCCGCACCGGTGATCACGCAGACCTTGTCCTTGAAGTAAGCATCGTTGCTCACGGTTACCGCTTTCGGTTGGTGAAGGAGTGGGGGTGACTCAAACGGCCTGTGCGACAGGCTCGGTGGTGGTCTCGTAGGCCGCGACGTCGAAGTGCTCGAGCAGACTACGGAACCGGAAGGTGAAGTCCGGCCACAGCGTGGTGTTGTTGCCGTGCTTGTCCAGGTACCAGGAGGCGCAGCCGCCGGTGCTCCACACCGCGCCCTCCAGTTTGCGCTGCAGACCCGCGTTGTACTCGTCCTGCACGTCCTTGCGGACCTCGACGGTGCGCAGGCGCAGGTTGTCGAACTGGGCGATGGCGTCGGAGATGTAGTTGATCTGCGACTCCAGCATGAACACCATCGAGGTGTGGCCCAGGCCGACGTTCGGGCCGAGCATGAAGAACATGTTGGGGTAGTTGTTGATCGCCGAACCCTTGTAGCCCTGCTGACCGATGGCGTCGAACACCTCGGACAGGGTACGGCCGTCGCGACCGGAAACGGTGTCGTAGACCGGCGAGTCGGTGACATGGAAGCCGGTGGCCACGATGATCGCGTCCACCTCGCGCTCGACGCCGTCCTTGGTGACGATGGCGTTCGGACGGATCTCCTTGATCCCGTCGGTCACCAGGTCCACATTGTCGCGGCCCAGCGCCGGGTAGTACTCGTTGGAGATCAGCATGCGCTTGCAGCCGATGCGGAAGTCCGGGGTGACCTTGCGGCGCAGCTCCGGGTCGCGGACCTCGGCGAACAGCTTGGCGCGGGCGATCGCCTCCAGGGCGAGCATGGCGGGCGGGAACTTGGCCAGGCCGACCACCTGGGTCTCGCGGGCCGCGTAGATGCCGGCGCGGTACAGGTTGCGCAGCGCGGGAATCTTCTCGAGCGCGAAGCGCTCCGGGGCCAGGTACTCGCGGTCGACGCGGGGCAGCAGCCAGGGGGCGGTGCGCTGGTAGACGTCCAGGTGCGAGACCTTGGCGGCGATGTTGGGGACGATCTGGATGGCGGAGGCGCCGGTGCCGATGACGGCGACGCGCTTGCCGGTCAGGTCGGAGTCGTGGTTCCAGCGGGCGGAGTGGAAGATCTCGCCCTGGAAGTCGTTGATGCCCTTGATGTCCGGCAGGTTCGGCTCGCACAGCGCGCCGACGGCGGAGACCAGGATGTCCGCGGTGAACGGGCCCTGGCTGGTCTGGATCTCCCAGCGCGCCTCGGCGGCGTTCCACCGGGCGCCGGTCATCTCGCAGTCGAAGATGTGCTTGTCGCGCACGTCGTACTTGTCGGCGACGCCCTGGATGTAGCGCTGGATCTCCGGCTGCTTGGAGAACGAGCGCGACCAGTCCGGGTTGGTGGCGAAGGAGTACGAGTACAGCTGCGAGGGAACGTCGCAGGCCGCGCCCGGGTAGGTGTTGTCGCGCCAGGTGCCGCCGACATCGCTGCCGCGCTCCAGCACGAGATAGTCGGTGCGCCCCTGCTTGCTCAGCCGGATGGCCAGGCCCAGGCCCGAGAACCCGCTGCCGACGATGATCACGTGGGAGTGCCGGGCAGGCCGGTTGCTGACAGCTTTGTCTGTAACCTTGCGACTCATGTACCCGAGAATATGGTCCTATTGAGTAGGAGTCAATACTCTTATTGAGCAGTAGTCAATATTATTGACTCGAGTTCAGTAATCGTCGACCCCCGTTCAGTACTGTCGGACGAATGACCAAGGAGCGCGCCGTGAGCAGCAGACCGGACAGCCGGGCCAAACGCGTGCGCCTCAGCCCCGCCGAACGCCGCGAGCAGCTGATCACCCTCGGCGCCCGCATGCTGCGCGAACGCGCCCTCGAGGACGTCTCCATCGGCGAGATCGCCGCCCAGGCCGGCATCTCCCGCGGCCTGCTCTTCCACTACTTCCCCACCAAGCACGACTTCCACCTGGCGATCGTCAACCACGCCAATGCCGAACTCCTGGAACGCACCACCCCCGACCCCACCCTGTCGCTGTTCGACATGCTGCAGGACGCGATCGAGCGCTACATCGCCTACGTCACCGAGAACCGCACCTCGTACCTGGCGCTGCTCCGCGGCCCCGCAAGCGCCAGCCCGGAACTCGTGGCCCTCGTCAACGCCACCCGCATGGCCCTCGTCAACCGCATCCTCGCCGAGGCCCCCATCCCGGCCGACGACGCCGACCGCCCCCGGCTCGCCCTGGCGGTCCGCGGCTGGATCGCCTTCGTCGAGGAGACCACCCTCACCTGGCTCCGCGAGGAACCCATCCCCCGGGAAGCCCTGGTGGACATGCTCGTCACCTCCCTGCCCGCCCTCGCCCTCAACGCAGATCTGGCCGCCGCCCTTCAACAGTGAGCGCCACCGCGGCGGCGAGCATGAGCTCGGCCGCGAGCTGAAAAATCACTCGGCTGCCCGCCGCAGGTTTTCGAGATCACGAACGATGCGCGGACGTACGGTCCACCGGGCACGGTGCTCATGCGGCAGGGCGATCAGGCACAGCCGCTCCATGAAAGTGCCTGTGGGCCAGGGCCAATTGCCCAGATGATCGTCGCCAGGCGAGTTCACCGTCGTATCCAGTTCCGTACCGCCGTTGGAAGCTGCCCCCGAACCCGCCACGGTAAGCGACCGAAAGGGTTTGTGGCACAGCGCGGTGGTGGTGGACCCGGATCAGAGGGCGTGGGCGTCGAGCCAGGTGCGGGCCACGGCGGAGGGGATGGCGTTCTGGTCGCGGATCTGGTGGATCATGTCGGCGAGCTCGGTGGTGGTGAGTTCGCCTGCCACGTAGTTGAGTTTGCGGAGCTGGGGGTCGGTGAGAGCCGACTTGCGGAGGATGGGGGCGACCATGGCGGCGCGGAAGGCGTAGTCGGGGTCGGCCAGGGCGGTGAGGTCGGCGCCGTCGCCGGGGAGGAAGGCGGCGGGGCCGGGGAGCACGGCCAGCTGGATCTCGCCTTCGGAGAGGGCTTTTCGGAGGTCGGCGGGGGTGGTGAAGGTGACCGTGCGGGTGATGGCGCAGTGATAGGTGGCGCGCAGCGGGGTGAGGACGTCGCGGTCGGGGTCGAGGGGGGCGCGCTGGGCGTCCAGCGGGACGCCGGTGTCGATGCCGACGATGAGGTCGTCGCAGCGGGAGCCGAGGTCCTTCAGAGAGGACGGGAGGGCCGTGGGGTGCGCGGCGGAGGCGACCACGGTGGGGCGCAGGTCGGTGCCGTCGGCGGGGTCGGAGGTGGCGACGCCCTGCGGAAGGGCTTTGGCGAGGGCCGCATTCACCGCGTCCGGCTTGGTGACGGTGGCGGTCGAGTCGAGCGCGGTGAGGATGTCGCCGGTGATGTCGCCGAACAGGGCGAGGTCGCCGGAGTCCAGTGCGGCGAGCAGATCGCCGCGGGAACCCACCCGCTCCTCGACGCGGGTGTGCAGACCGGTGCGGGCCAACGCGCCCGCGTAGAGTTCGGCGATCATCCGGGACTGAGGCGAATCCCCTGCTCCCACCGTCACAACCGGACCGGTGTCCGCGCTGCCGCAGGCCACCGCGGCCACGGCGATCGCGGTGACGAGCGCGCCCCGGCCCAGTGTTCGCACGGCACAAACCAATCGGTTGGATCCGGTCCCGGACGTGCGCACGCGACGCGACGGACGACGGCGGGCGGCGCGACGGCCGAGCGCCTGCGAGGGGTGGGAGTCAGTGCCGGACACGCGCAACAGTCTGCCGCGCCGACCCTCGCGGCGGTGAAACCGGGCCGGACATCGGGCGTGCCGTTTCCGCCGGAAGCGCGAAACCGACCGCAGGTAGGCACCGTTCGCGAGATGAGACGGGCAATATGGACAGTTAGGTCTGTTCCAGGGGTGGTGACACCCCGCCCGCTGCAGGCATCCCGCTCGGAAGGACGACAGTGCAATCGCTCATCACCACGCGCGCCGATGGCAAGCGCATCTCCCGGACCGTACTCCGAATCCTGGCCGCGTCGGTCGCGCTGGCCGCCGCCATGGCACTGTCCGCCTGTGGCGACAACAAGTCCAATCCGCTCGGTGGGGGCGGCAGCTGCGGCGGCGACGCGAACAAGGTGACCGTCGGGTCCGCCAACTTCCCCGAATCCGAGACCGTGGCCGACGTGTACGCGGAAGCGTTGCGGGCCAACGGGTTCAGCGTCGACACCAAACTCAATATCGGCAGCCGTGAAGCGTACGTGCCCGCATTGAAGCAGTGCGCCATCGACCTGATCCCGGACTACACCGGCAATCTGCTGCAATACCTGGACAAATCGAGCACCGCCACCACGCCCGACGAAGTGAACACCGCACTCGCCAAGGCGCTCGGCGATCAGCTCGCCATCGGCACGCCCGCACCCGGCGAGGACTCCGACGCCGTCGTCGTCACCAAGGCGACCGCCGAGAAATGGAATCTGACCAGCATCGCCGACCTGGCCGCACACGCGGCCGAGGTGAAACTGGCCGCGCCCGCGGAATTCTCCGAACGGCCGGGCGGGCTACCCGGCCTGAAGAAGAACTACGGACTCGACATCGCCGCCGCCAACTTCGTGCCGATCGCCGACGGCGGCGGCCCCGCCACCGTGAAGGCGCTGACCGACGGCCAGGTCACCGCCGCCGACATCTTCACCACCTCCCCCGCCATCGCCGCCAACAACCTGGTGGTGCTGACCGACCCCAAGCACAACTTCCCGCCCCAGAACGTGGTACCGCTCTACAACACCGCCAAGAAGAGCGACAAACTGACCAAGGTGCTCGACGCGACCTCCGCGAAACTCACCACCGCCGAACTCATCTCGCTCAATACCGCCGTCTCCGGCAGCAGCAAGACCGAACCGGCCGCCGCCGCCCGCCAGTGGGTCGCCGCGCAGGGGCTCGACAAGCCGATCGCATAAGGGGAGGCGGAACACGGTGTCCGACATCGAATTCACCGGCGTCAGCAAGACCTACCCGGACGGCACCACCGCCGTCCACGACCTGAGCCTGCGCATCGAATCCGGGTCGTTCACCGTGTTCGTGGGACCGTCCGGCTGCGGCAAGACCACCTCCATGCGCATGATCAACCGGATGATCAGCCCCAGCGGCGGCGCCATCACCATTGGCGGACAGGACATTTCCCGCGTCGACCCGGTCGAGCTGCGGCTCGGCATCGGGTACGTGATCCAGAGCGCCGGACTGCTGCCGCACCGCACCGTCATCGACAATGTGGCCACCGTGCCGGTGCTGCGCGGGCAATCCCGGCGCGCGGCCCGGCAGGCGGCGCTGGAGGTGATGGATCGCGTCGGGCTGGATCGCGGTCTGGCGCAACGCTATCCGGCGCAACTGTCCGGCGGCCAGCAGCAGCGCGTCGGCGTCGCCCGGGCGCTGGCCGCCGACCCGCCCATCCTGCTCATGGACGAGCCGTTCAGCGCCGTCGACCCCGTCGTGCGCACCGAACTCCAGAACGAGATGCTGCGGCTGCAGGCCGAACTGCACAAGACCATCGTCTTCGTCACCCACGACATCGACGAGGCCATCAAACTCGGCGACCACATCGCCGTCTTCGGGCCCGGCGGGCGCCTGCAACAGCACGACGTCCCGCAGACCGTACTCGCCCGGCCCGCCACCGATTTCGTGGCCGGATTCGTGGGCCGCGACCGCGGCTACCGCGAACTGTCCTTCCGGCCCGCCGACGCCGTACCCCTGCACGACCTCTCCACCGTCTCCCCCGAACAGGTGCCCGGCATCCGGCTGGACGAGGGCGAATGGCGGCTCGTCATCGACGAGGCCAAGAAGCCCATGGGCTGGATCGACACCACCGGTATGGAAGGCGTCCGCGCCGGACGCCCGCTCGCCGACAGCATGGCCTCGGGCGGCTCCCTGTTCCCGCCCGGCGGCGACCTGCGGCAGGCACTCGACGCCACCATCTCCTCCCCCGCGGAAATCGGTGTCGCCGTGGACGATTCCGGCGGCGTGCGCGGCGCCATCTACGCCCGCGACGTGCTCGAACAGCTGCACCGGCAGCGCACCGCCGAGGATGCCGAACGCAATCGGGTCTTCTTCGAGGAGACCCGGTGAGGTACCTGCTGGACAATTTCGGCGAGATCGCCGGATACGCCCGCACCCACCTGTGGCTGGCGCTGCTGCCGCTGGCGCTCGGACTGGTGATCGCGATCCCGGCGGGCGCGCTCGCGCATCGGGCGCGCTGGCTGCGGCGGATCACCACCACCGTGGCCGGGATCGCCTACACGATTCCGTCGCTGGCGTTGTTCGTGATCCTGCCGCCACTGCTCGGCATCGGGGTCATCGATCCGCTGAATGTCGTTATCGCCCTGACCATCTACTCGGTCGCGCTGCTGGTGACGGCGGTGCCGGCGGCGCTGGACTCGGTGCCCGACGCCACCCTCGACGCGGCCGACGCCATCGGGTACCCGCGCTGGCGGCGGGTGCTCACCGTCGACTTCCCGCTCGCGCTGCCCGTCTTCCTCGCCAACCTGAGGGTCGTGGCCGTCACCAATATCTCGATGGTGACCGTCGGCGCGCTGATCGGGGTGGGCGGGCTCGGCAAGCTGTTCACGCAGGGGTATCAGCGCGACTATCCGGACGAGATCGTGGCGGGCGTCATCGTCGTGCTGATGCTGGCCTTGATCGTGGACCGGGCGCTGTACCTGCTGGGCAAGGTGGCGACGCCGTGGCTGAAAGGGGCTGCGCGGTGAACCTTTTCGTGGACGCCTGGCACTTCCTCACCGACGGCGCGAACTGGTCCGGGCCCGCCGGGATCGGGCGGCGGCTGCTCGAACACCTCTGGTACAGCCTGCTGGCCGTGGGACTCTCGGCCGTGATCGCGGTGCCGATCGGACTGCTGATCGGGCACACCCGGCGCGGGTCGGCGCTCATCGTCGGATTCGCGAACTCCATGCGCGCCCTGCCGACCCTGGGTGTGCTCACCTTCGTCGTGCTGCTCATGGGGTTGGGGCTCACCCCGCCGCTGCTGGCGCTGCTGACCGTCGGCATTCCGCCCCTGTTGGCGGGCGCGTACGCGGGCATCGCGAACGTGGATCCCATCGTGGTCGACGCCTCCCGTGCCATGGGCATGAGCGAGCCGCGGGTGTTGCTCCGCGTCGAACTCCCCAACGCGCTGCCGGTGCTGCTCAGCGGCCTGCGCGCGGCCACCCTGCAGGTGGTGGCGACCGCGACCATCGCCGCCTACGTGAACCTGGGCGGGCTGGGCCGGTACATCTTCGACGGCATCAGCCTCTACCGGTACGACAAGGTTCTGGTCGGCGCGATCCTGGTGGCCGCGCTGGCGCTCACCCTGGACGGTTTACTGGCCTTCGTGGTGTGGCTGAGCGCGCCCGGGACCGGACGATTCGGCCAGCTCACCGCCAGGATCCGAAACAGGCGCATTGACCTTCCGGTGTGACTGGGGTCACGATATCTCCTGGCACACCCATCCGAGACAGGAGGTTCGCAGTGAAGGCTCGCGACATCATGCACCGGAATGCGGAATGCATCCCCGCTGATGAGACGCTCGACCGCGCCGCCCAGATGATGCGCAACATGGACGTCGGCGCCCTGCCGATCTGTAACGGCGACCAGATGATCGGCATGCTCACCGACCGCGACATCGTGGTCAGCTGCATCGCCATGGGACACGATCCGGGCAAGGTCCGCGCCGGCGACCTGGCCCAGGGCCGGGTGTGGTCGGTGGACGTCGACACCGACCTCGGAACCGTCCTCGACGTCATGGAACAGAACCAGATCAAACGCATGCCGGTCCTCGACATGCGCAAGGGCAACAAGCTCGCGGGCATGATCTGCGAATCCGACCTCGCCAAGAACGTCAGCGACAAGCAGCTCGCCGGGTTCATCAGCGCCGTCGCGGTGCCGCACTAGATCCACGGGAAGCGTCCCGGTTCGCAGCGGATTCACAGGCAGCGAACGGAGAATTGCCGGGTGCAACCGGGACGCATTCTTGTCATCGAGGACGCCGAGGCCATTCGCGCCGCGGTCGGAGCCGGGCTCACCGCCGCCGGGCACGACGTGCTCACGCGAGGCGACGGCGCGCTACTGGAACAGGACCTCACCCGCTACCGGCCCGATGTGGTGGTGCTCGATGTCGGGCTGCCCGGGCGGGACGGGTTCGCGCTCCTGGAATCGGTGCGGGCGCGCTCCGCGGCGGGCGTGGTCATGCTCACCGCCCGCGACGGCGTCGAGGACCGGGTCCGGGGGCTGCGCGCCGGATCCGACGACTACCTGGTGAAACCGTTCGACCTCACCGAACTCGTGGCACGCGTGGACGCGCTGCTGCGGCGCATGGGGAAACTCCAGCGCCGCACCGTGATCGGCGACCTCGAGGTGACCGTGGACACCGGCACCGCGCGCCGGGGCGGACAGGAGCTCACGCTCACCGCCACCGAGTTCAAACTGCTGGCGTACCTCGCGGCGCAGCGGGACCGGGTGGTGACCAAGACCCAGATCCTCACGGCCGTCTGGGGATACGACGACTACGACCCGAATCTGGTCGAAGTGCACGTCAGCGCGCTGCGACGCAAGCTCGAGGAACACGGGGAACGGGTCGTGCACACGGTGCGCGGACTCGGGTACACCCTGCGGGCGCCGAAGTGAGGACCGTCTCGCTGCGTGCGCGGGTAACCCTCACCGCCGCACTGGTTTCCGGCATCGTGCTGGTGCTGGTCGGGGTGAGCGTGCACGCCGTGTTCGGGCTGGTCGTCAACCGCAGCGAGAACACGGTGCTCGGCGACCGGGCGCAGCTGGCCCGCGAACTCGCGCACAGCGGGGTGACGCCGGAGGATCTGGTGTCCCGCGTCGACACCCGATCCGTACGGGTGCGGCTCGTGCTCGCCGACGGCCGCACCTTCGGCAGCCTCGACCACCGGATCGCCGAGGACAGCACCACGAAGACCCGCCTCATTCGCTTGAGCGGGTCCGGTGCGATCGACGGCGGCCGGCTCACCCTGCAGATCGACACTCCCCTGCTGTCCCGCGTGCAATCACGGCTGGGACTGCTGCTGACCGCGGCGACCACGTCCGCCATCGCGATCATCTCGCTCGCGCTGTGGTTCGGGATACGCCACGCGCTCGAACCGCTCGACGCCATGACGCGGCTGGCCCGCGACATCGCTCACGGTCATCTCGGACGACGACTCGAACCGTCCCGCACCGACACCGAATTGGGGCGCACCGCAGCCGCATTCGACGAAATGCTGGACGCGCTGGAAGGGGCATTGCGTGACACGGCGGCCGCCGAGTCACGGGCCCGCGCCTCCGAACAGCAGATCCGCGCGTTCGTCGGGGACGCCGCCCACGAATTGCGCACACCCATCACCGGGGTGCGTTCGCTCGCCGAAGCGGTCCTGCAACAGCCCACCGACACCGACCCCGAGGATCGACAGCGGATGCTGCTCCTCCTGGTCCGCGAGACGCATCGCGCGGGACGGTTGGTCGATGACCTGCTCGACCTGGCGCGCATCGACGCCGGGCTCCAGCTCCGGCGCGAACCCGTCGATCTGCGCGCGCTCGCCGACACCCAGCTCGACCGCATGCGAATGCTGCATCCGGACACCGAATTCCATCTCACCGGCGATCCGGTCACCGCTTCCGCCGATCCCGAGCGGATCACTCAGATCCTCACCAGTCTGCTGACCAACGCCTGCCAGGCCATGCGGGACCACGGCTCGGTCACCATCGACGTGCGCTCCGCTCCGGACCGATCCGCCTCCGGCACAGTCGAACTGACGATCTCCGACACCGGCCCCGGCATCCCCACCGAAGCCCGCGAACGCATCTTCGACCGCCTGGTCCGCCTCGATTCCGCCCGCGACACCCGCCCCGACGGGTCTGGTCTCGGCCTGGCCATCGCCCGCGGTCTCGCCCGCGCCCACGGCGGCGACCTGGTCTGCCTCGCCCCCGAGCCGCTCGGCGCGCAGGGCGCGGTCTTCCGCCTCACCCTCCCCGCCTGAAGATCACCTGAAGAAGCCCGCCGGCTTCAGGGAGACTTCAGGTTCGGCGGGCAGATTCGACGGCGAACCCACCACACAACCTGGAGTGAGCATGAAACGCACCCTCGCCGTGGCCCTCGCCGGAGCCGCCGGAGCCGCCGCCATCGCCCTCGCGATCCCCGGCACCGCCTCCGCCGACACCCCCACCTGCGGTCCCGCCGCCGCGGCCGCCGCGCGCGCCGACTCCGCACCCAAGGTCGCCGCCTACCTGGCCGCGCATCCCGATGTCGCCGCCGAGATCGCCAAGGTCAAGGCGCTGCCCAAGGATCAGCGGCGGGCGGAGCTGAAGGCGTGGCGCGAGGCCAACCCGCAGCAGGCGCAGGATCTGAAGGCGGCGCGCCAGGCTGTCATCGACTACCACAAGGCGTGCGGCAAGCAGCACAAATAGTCGGTCATCGCGTGTGGGGCCCGGTCGAAACGATCGGGCCCCACACGCGTTCATGGCGGACGCCGCCGATCAGGCCGTCATCGAAACCCGCTCCGCCCCTCTCTATTTCCGCCGCCACCCGCTACACCACCCCGCACCGAACCGAGGTGCAGCGCCCCACACCCGTGTGATATCGCTGTGGTGACCGGAAACGGTTCCGGCTCAACATCAAAGGTTAGGAACACATCACCATGGGCGTTCTAGGTGTCCTCTTCACGCTGCTCAGCCAGGCCTTCGGCATCGTGACCAACGGCTCCGCCTACATGAACAGCCAGCACTGAAGGGAGGGGCTGTGCGTCGGCCCCACACCGGGGCCGGCATGCCCACCACAAACCTTCGCCGCCGTGACCTGCACAATGCCACAGGTGGTCAGTTGACCAGCAGTGCGGATGATCGAAGACCCATCTGACATGGGTTCATTTCGGAATTGGGTCCGTGGGAGTAAACGGCGTGATCTAATTCCGCCAACTCGGGTGAATCCTGCCTTGATGACGATGTCGAGGGCGCCCGGTGCGTGGGAGAAACACATGGTGGACAGAAGTATGCGGCGGGCGGCCGGATCGGTTGCCGCGTTCGCGGTGGCGGCCGGGTTCGCGGTTGCGGCGATGCCTGGCATGGCCTCGGCCGCGTCCGGGACGGTGACCTGGAACGACGGGAACAGCAAGTTCACCCGGACGGTGTCGAACACCAATCCGGTGCCGGGTGACGTGGTGACCGTGTCGACCAAGTTCGAGCGGACCGGGATTCCGGTGGAATACATCTACGCGGTCAAGGACCTGCACCCCGCGTGCCTGACTCCGGTTCCGGGGTCGGCCAAGATGGGTGGGGACCAGGTCCAGCTGGACTCCATCACCTCGCCCGACTGGGTGCGGGCGCAGTTCAGCATCGTGAAATACCCGGTGTACCCGAACATCTCGCCGCAGTCGCAGACCTTCGAGATCCAGTACACCGTCGGGGTGAACTGCGCTCGCGACACCCCGCTGCCGACCTCCATGAACTACAGCGGCTCGCTCGGTGACGGCAACTACACCGACAAGGGCCCGGCCATCACCGTGTCCAGCGACGCCGTGTCGACCACCGTGCTCACCGACGTGAGCGGCGCCAAGATCAACACGCCGGTCACCCTGGAGGCCACCGTGTCCCCGGCGGCCGCCGGCGGCACCATCCAGTTCAAGGCCGGCGACCAGGTCCTCGGCGACATCCCGGTCAACGCGAACGGCAAGGCCACCATCGTGTGGACCCCGGGCGCGGCGGGCTCGTACACCATCGGCGCGAACTTCTCCGGCCGCACCGGCGTGGCCGCCTCGTCGACCACCAAGGTGGTCACCGTGGCCGACAACCCGACCCCCACCCCGACCCCGACGCCGAAGCCGAGCACCGGGTCCTTCGGATTCTGATCGCCGCCACGGACTCGGCCGGCTACCGGCCGAGTCCGTGCTGGTGCGCGAACACCACCGTTTCGGCCCGGCGGCGGATACCGTCCAGACCGCGATGCACATCCGAACCCGGCGCACGGGCGGTGATCGGATTGGTCTCGCGGATCTCCACCGAGCCGGGCCGGTAGACGATCTCGAACTCGGCCCGCTCACCGCCGTGACGCAGCGCGTTGGTCAGCATCTCCTGCACGACCCGATAGAGCATGACGTCCAGCGACTCCGGCAGCACCGGCGCATCCCCCGAGACGGTCACACGCACAGTCAATCCGGCATCCCGCACCCGATGCACCAGATCGTCGATATCGGCCAGCCCGGGCTGTCGCTCACCGTCGTCCTCGCGGCCGTGCAGCAGATCCAACTGCCGACGCAGATCCACCATGGCCGCCCGGCTACTGGTCTCCACCGCCATGACCGACCGGGAAGCCGACTCGGAATCACTGCGCGACAGAGCCATTCGTGCCACCCCCGCGTGAATCCCGATCGCACTCACATGATGCGAGATGACATCGTGCAGATCTCGCGCGATCGCCTGGCGCTCATCGGCCAGCGCCCGATCCAGCGCCGCCCGCTGCTCCTGCCGCCGCAGCCGCTCCCGCTGCTCCAATTCCGCGATATAGGCCCCGCGAGCCGCCGTGTACCGGCCCACCAGCCACGGCACCACGCCCGCCCCGAGCGCCGAGATCACCAGCCGCACAGGATTGTTCGTGCCCGCCAGCGCCGCCATCGCGTTCACCGTCAACGCGCCGCCCGCCAGCAGCGTCACGGTCAGCACCGACACCATCCCGCTCAGCCACGCGCCCGCCTGATACCCGGCCACCAGGAACCCGACATCGAAAACCCTGGCGGTGAGCCCGTAATGGTGCGCGAACACCGCCACCGACACCTTCACCACCACCTGCGCCACCGCCACCGCGGCCGCCGTCGCCGCCGGAGCCGCCAGCGCCAGATCGGCGGCCACCGTGGCCACGGTCAGCACGGTGGCCGCCACCGGGGCCAGGCCGAACCCGCCGCACATCACCATCTGCGCGCCGTCCAGCACGGCCGCCACCGCGGCCACCAGCAGCGACTGCCGGGCCAGTGACCTGGTCACATCCATGGCCGCACGGTACCGCCCGGACCCCTCCTCCCCCGTGCGGGGGACGACCGAATCCCGCGCCCGCGAACACGAAAGGGGCGCCTCGTCGATGACGAAGCGCCCCTTCCGGCTCGGTTCAGCGTGCGATTACGCGACGCCCTCGGCGCGGGCGGCATTGCCCACGGCCTCGGCGACCGCCGGGGCCACGCGCGGGTCCAGCGGGCTCGGGATGATCTTGTCCGCGGACAGCTCACCGGCGACCACATTGAAGATCGCCTCGGCCGCGGCCACCTTCATGCCCTCGGTGATGCGGCGGGCGCCGGCATCCAGCGCGCCCTTGAAGACGCCCGGGAAGGCCAGCACATTGTTGAGCTGGTTCGGGAAGTCGCTGCGGCCGGTGGCCACGATGGACGCGTACTTGGCGGCGACCTCGGGGTGGATCTCCGGGTTCGGGTTCGACATGGCGAACACGATGGACTCCGGCGCCATGGACGCGATGAACTCCTCGGCGATGGTGCCCGCCGACAGACCCAGGAACACGTCCGCGCCCGCGAGCGCCTCGGCCGGGCCGCCGGTCACACCGCGCGGGTTGGTGCGCTCGGCCAGCGCGGTCTTGTACTCGTTCAGGTCGCCGCGGTCCTTGCTCACGATGCCCTTGGAGTCGAGCACCACGATGTCGGAGACACCGGCGGCCAGCAGGATGTCGGTGCACGCGACGCCCGCCGCGCCCGCACCCGACACCACGACCTTCAGACCGGACATGTCACGGCCCTGCACCGCGGCCGCGCCCTTGAGGCCGGCCAGCACCACGATGGCGGTGCCGTGCTGGTCGTCGTGCATGACCGGGCAGTCCAGCGCCTCGACGACGCGCTTCTCGATCTCGAAGCAGCGCGGGGCGGAGATGTCCTCCAGGTTGACCGCGCCGAAGCTCGGGCGCAGGCGGATCAGGGTCTCGACGATCTCGTCGGGGTCCTTGGTGTCCAGCACGAGCGGGATCGAGTCCAGCCCGGCGAACTTCTTGAACAGCGCCGCCTTGCCCTCCATCACCGGCAGCGAGGCGCGCGGGCCGATGTCGCCCAGACCCAGCACGGCGGTGCCGTCGGAGACGACCACGACCAGACGCTCGGCCCAGGTGTAGGTCTTGGCGAGGGACTCGTCCTCGGCGATGCCGAGGCAGACCTTCGCGACGCCCGGGGTGTAGGCGATGGACAGATCCCGCTGGGTCTCCAGCGGTGCGGTGAGTTCGACCGAAAGCTTGCCGCCAAGATGCCCGGCGAAAATTTCTTCCGTGGTGATGTCGGACAGGTTCGCGCCATTGGACGCGGGGGCCTCGGTGGCATTCACTGCTTCAGTCACGGGTGACACGCTTTCACTCCTGATCGGTTCGGACTCAACCGTTTGACGGTTACCGTTCGGTAATAGCTGTTTTTATGGTTTCGGTGCTCATATATATCTTTTCGCCGCGACGTAATGGTCGACGGCGGCACAGATCGTCGAGCGAGAACCGGAGGGGTGTGTCCGGACGAGACAGTCGGGGTGATCCCGGGTGAACTCGCGAGTCGGAGTTCGTGATCACCGAGTGTCCCGGGCCGGGCGGTGGCTGCGGCCGGGATCGGCCCATTCTGCCAGTCGCTGCGACGGGGTGCCAAATCGACCCCGGGTCCGTCGCGTCGCCTCACCATCGTTGAAGAGTAAGTCAGCCGCGTCACGCGCAGGTGAACGGAAACTCGCTGGTGGGAACCCGAACTCGGAGAACTGTCACAACCCGGTCGCGGGGACGGCTGTGAGGTTGTCATGGGGGCTGCACGACCGATCAGTAACCTACCGCCCGGTTCATGCCGGCGCCGCCTCGGCTACCACGGGTTGCGGTCGTACCCACACGGATTCGAGACCGCCGGAGAGCAACCGTACCCGCCAGTCACTTCCCGCGCCGGGGTGGTCGGTACGCCGGTGCATTCCCCGGGTCTCGGTGCGTGCGAGCGCCGAATATTTCGTCCAACGCGCCACCGCGAGCAGCGCCGCGGCCTGCCTGGCCCACAGCCGATCGGGACCTTTTCCGCCCAGCGCCAACTCCGCACCCGGCCACAGACCATCCAGTTCGCCGATGCTGTCACGCAGGCTGCCGTCACTCCGCCAGTAGCTGCGTCGCAGGGGCAACGTGTGCTCCTGGACCAGCCCCACCACCGCGCGCGGATCCAGGCGGGACTTGTCCCCCAGACCCACACCCGGCACCGGCCGCGCTTTGCCCAGCTTGCGCCGCGACGCCGCGAAACCGGCCGCACCGGCGCCCGCCCACACCCCGGACGAAATGGACCACGCACCGTTCTGGCCGCCGAAACCGCTGACCGCGCCGGTGATCGGCTCCCGGGTGGTGACATCCCCCGCGCCGTAGAGGCCCGGCACGGTGGTGGCGCAATCCGGTCCCACCAGGCGCAATCCACCCGTACCGCGCACCGTGCCCTCCAGTACCGCGCCCATCGGCACCTGACCGGTCGGGCTCGGGCCCAGCCGCAGCAGCTCCGCGCGAACCGCATCGGGCAGCTCGTCCAGCGCGGCGTACACCCGCCGGCCGTCGGCGATGGCCGCGAAAGCCTGTGCCCGCGAACCACATCCCTGACCCCACAGCACCGACCGCGATTCGTCGTACAGGGTCGCGAAATGCATGACCTGATCCGAGGCGAACACCGCCGACACCGGGCGCCCCCCGAGCGGCCACGAATCGGCCACCGGGGCCAGCGAATACGCGTTGGAGAACTCCATGCCCGACAGTTCGGCCCCGGCCTCCGCGCCCATGAGCAGGCCGTCCCCGGTGTCCACATCGGTGCCCGCGCCGCCGGAGAGGAAGGCGCAGCCGCCGGTGGCCAGCACCACCGCACGGGCGCGAACGATCCAGTTGGGCGACTCGCCGTGCAGCGCCACGCCCGCCGCGCCGGAGACCACGCCGTCCTTGTCGGTGATCAGCTGCAATGCCGGATGGTGGTCGAGGATGCGGACCCCGGCGATCACCATGCTGCGCCGCAGCCTGCCCAGATACTTCGCCCCGTCGAGGTAGACCCGCGCCGGGCGCTCGGCGTGTTCGCCCTGGAAGTGGAAGCCGCCGTGCACGAGTTGGCCGACCCGCCGGTGTGTCTCCTCCAGCACCCGGTGCATCCAGTCCGGTTCACCCAGCCCGCCGCCGTGCGCGAAGTTCTGCCGCACGGCTTCCTCGCGGGCCGCGCCCGACGGGATGTTCCACAGGGTGACCCCGCCCCGCGCCGTCGGTCCGCTGGATCCACAGCGAGCCTTGTCGACGACCAATACCCGCGCGCCCGCGGCGGCCGCGGCAAGGGCGGCCCAGGATCCGGCCGGGCCACCTCCCAGCACCAGCACATCGGCGTCGAATTCGGTCATATCGACAAATGTTCGACGACAGTTCAACTCACCGCAACCGTTATGCGTATTTCAATTCCACCACTGCGCCCACAGCAGATATCCCGCTATCCCGAAAACAACCAAGCATCCGAAAAAAGCGGCAAAACCTTGACGTCTATCCGCATAAATCTGGGCGGCGACAACCGCGAGTGCGGCGGCCACATGCCATGTCACCGACTCCGCTCCGGGGCCCGGAAAACCGCGCCGAGCACCGATGCTCGCGGCCCCGGCGACCGTGACCGCCAGCACCACCGTGCCCCCGGCGACGATTCCGCTCAGACCCCGGAACACCTTCACGCGGTGATCACCGGAACCCCACTGGCTTTGCCCACAATTTCCTCGAATTGTGTTGGGTCGGTGGTGAATTCGCCGAGCCGAATGGTCTTGTTGGCGCCGTGGTAGTCGGAGGACCCGGTGGTCAGCAGCCCCAGCTCCGCGGCCAGCCCGCGCAGCACCTCACGGTCGGCCTCGTTGTGATCGATGTGGTCGATCTCCAGACCGCCCAGCCCGAACTCGGCCAGCTCGCGAATGTGGTCCAGCGCCAGCAGCCGTCCCCGCTTGCGGGCGCGCGGATGCGCCACCACCGACACCCCGCCCGCCGACGCCACCATCTCGACCGCCCGCCGCAACGGCGTGTCGGCCTTCTCGACGTAGTACCGGCCGTGCGGGGCCAGCAGATCCTGGAAGGCGGCGTCCACCGTCGGCACCACACCCGCGGCCACCAGTGCCCGGGCCAGATGCGGGCGGCCCGCCGACGGGCCCACCGAGGCCATCACTTCCTCCGGATCGATGGGCAGGCCGTCCGCGGCCATCTGCTCGGCCATGGCGCGCAACCGCACCACCCGCTCGGCGCGCAACCGTTCCCGCTCCTGCGCGAAAGACTCGTCGGTCGGATCGAACAGGTAGGCCAGCAGGTGCACCGGCACCGGGTAACCGTCCTCGCCGAGCCCCACACACGACATCTCCATGCCCCGGACCAGCGTCACACCCGGCGGCAAGGCGTCGACGGCCTCGGCCCAGCCGGAGGTGGTGTCATGGTCGGTGAGGGCCACCACGTCGAGACCGGCGGCGGCAGCCTTCGCGATCAGTTCGGCCGGGGTATCCGTGCCGTCGGACGCGTTGGAATGGGTGTGGAGATCGATGCGCACCCCACCTATCTTGCCTGCGGCGCAAACGATCACCCCGACCCGGGACGATTAGCATCGTTGATGTGTCCTCGATCCCGCCGCTGTCCTCGTTTCACTGGCCCGGACGGTCCGGCGAGCCGGATCCCGCCAAGCCCACCCTGCACAACCGGATCGTCGACTGCGCGGTCTACGTGGATGGCCGGCGACTGTGGGAGCACTGCACCTACCAGAACGCCCTCGCCGAAGTGCGCGAGCGAGGCCAAGGCTTCGTCTGGCTGGGGCTGTGGGAACCCAGCATGCAGATGATGACCGACGTCGCGAACACCTTCGGCCTGCACGCTCTGGCCGCCGAGGACGCCGTCCACGCCCGCCAGCGCCCGAAACTGGAACGCTACGACGACATCCTGTTCCTGGTCCTGCGCACCGTGCAGTACCACGAGCACGAACTCAACACCGTCGCCGAGATCGTGGACACCGGCGAGATCATGGTCTTCACCGGACCCGACTTCGTCATCACCGTGCGGCACGGCGACCACAGCCAACTGGCCGGCGTCCGCAAAGCCCTCGAATCCGACCCCGCCCAGCTCGCGCTCGGGCCCGGCGCGGTGCTGCACTCGGTCGCCGACCATGTCGTCGACACCTACGTGTCGGTCACCGCCGACATCGAGGAAGACGTGGACGCCATGGAGGAAGAGGTGTTCACCCCTGCCAACAAGCTCCAGATCGAGGCGATCTACCAGCTCAAACGCGAAGTGGTGGAACTACGCCGGGCGGTGAAGCCGCTGGCGTTGCCGCTGCAGGTGCTCACCCACGACACCACCCTGCCGCTGCCCAAGGAGATCCGCCGGTACCTGCGCGACGTCACCGACCACCACACCGCGGTCACCGAGCAGATCCTCGACTTCAACGAATCCCTCAGCGCCCTCATCAATGCCGCGCTGGCCAAGGTGAGCGTCCAGCAGAACATGGACATGCGCAAGATCTCCGCGTACGCCGCCATGGCCGCGGTACCGACCATGATCGCGGGCGTCTACGGCATGAATTTCGACTTCATGCCCGAGCTCCGATCCCATTACGGCTACCCGATCGTGATAGCGGTGATGCTCGTCCTGTGCGGGATCCTCTACGTCAATTTCCATCGCAACAAATGGCTTTGAGCAACCTCTTGGATTCCCTGAGGAGGTGACGGGCGGGTGCGGCGACGGCAGTCGTCAGAGGCTCGCCGCCGGACGGGCCGGGTCGCGGACGTCGATGCCCGCCTCGGCCCACGCGTCGCGCAGCGCCGCCGCGCCGCGGATGCGCACCCATGCCGCCTCGGTCGCCGTGATCGGCGCGACCGTCAGGAAGCGCACCGGGTCCGCGGGATCGGGCAGCACCACCTCCGGAATCTCGCTGTCGCCCAGCAGGACCGCCGTGAACGGCGCGTTGGCCCAGATCGGCTCGCCCAGGTCCAGCAGCGCGTCCGCCTGCAGCACAACGCCTTCGACCGCGGGCGCGGCCACCAGCACGCCGAGGGTCCGGGTCAGCCCCGAACCGGCGCCCGCGCCGCCGCGCAGGGTCAGCACCAGCTCCGCGCGCGGTCCGCGCACCGGATCGGCGAGCGCCGCCGCCGGATCGGTCATCGGATGCCGGGAGCCACCCAGCGTCGAGTAGTGCACGAACTCGCCGTCCGGGATGCGCAGGATGTCGATGGGCTCCAGACCCAGGAACGTCACCGACGCCGCGTCCGCGGACTCCAACCCGAAGTGACCGAGCACCGCGGCCCGGACCTTGTCCAATACCTCCATCGATTCAGATGGCCAGTCTGGCGAGCATGTCGCGCGCCTGCTCGGCGGTCTTCGGATCGCACAGCACGTCGTAGCGGCCCGCCACCAGCTGCATGGTGGAGGCGAAGTCGCGCTGGCCCCGGGTCGCCGCGTACGGGATGGACGCGGAGATGAGACCGAAGATGATGCCGCCGACCAGGCCGACCGCCAGCGGACCGAGGGTGCCGCCGGTGGTGAACATGCTCAGCAGCAAGCCCAGGAACAGGCCCAGCCAGGCGCCCGAAACCATGCCGCCGCCAATGACTTTGCCCCAGGTCAGCCGGTACAGCACGCGCTCGACCTGCATGAGGTCGACACCGACGATGGTCACGCCCTCCACCGGGAACTGGTTGTCGGCCAGATAGTCGACCGACCGCTGCGCCTCCGCGTAGGTTGGGTAGGAGCCGATCGGCCAGCCCGACGGCGGCGTCGGCAGGGCGGGCTGCCGGCCCCGGCTCGCATTCCCCATGGGATTCGTCATGACTCCATCATGCTATTTCGTGCCGACAGGCGCAGGTTCGAAACGCGTGGTCCGCGCCATTCCGGCGGCCCGGCCCTTATCAGCGATCACCTGAGCCATCTTGGCGCTGGCCTCGTCGATCATCTCGTCCCCGAGCATGACCGCGCCGCGCGCGCCGCCCTCGGCGGAGGTGTGGAAGGCGTACGCGTCGAGGATCTCCTCGGCCCGGTCGTAGTCGGCCTGGCGCGGGCTGAAGATCTCGTTGCACGCGGTGATCTGATCCGGGTGCAGCACCCACTTGCCGTCGAATCCCAGGGCCGCCGTGCGGGCGGCATTGCGGCGGAAGCCGTCGATGTCGCGGACCGCCAGGTAGGGGCCGTCGATGGCCTGCAGGCCGTGGGCGCGGGCCGCGAGCAGGATCGTCATATAGATGTGGTGGTAGGCGTCGCCGGGCGCGTAGCCCTCGGGCTGCTCGCCCACCACGAGGGTGCGCATATTGATCGAGGCCATGAAGTCGGCCGGGCCGAACACCAGGGTCTGCACCCGCGGGCTCGCGGTGGCGATGGCGTCGATATTGCGCAGGCCCAGCGCGTTCTCGAGCTGCGGTTCGATGCCGATCCGCCCGACCGGCAGGCCGTTGGCCTTCTCCAGCTGGGTCAGCAGCAGGTCCAGCGCCTGCACCTGCCCGGCGTCGGTGACCTTGGGCAGCAGGATGGCGTCGAGTTCGGAGCCCGCGCCCTCCACCACCGTGATGACATCGGCATACGTGTACTCGGTGGTCCAGTCGTTGACCCGCACCACCCGGATCTGCGAACCCCAGCCGCCGGAGTTGAGAGCAGCCACGATGTTCGCCCGTGCGGCCGCCTTCGCCGCCGGCGCGACCGCGTCCTCGAGATCCAGGAACACCTCGTCGGCGCCCAGCCCCTTGGCCTTCTCGATCATGCGCGGGTTACTGCCGGGTACGGCCAGCACCGATCGACGCGATGTCATGGGTCACTCCTTCTCGTGGCGCGGCGATTCCGACGCGCTGGACCCACTAGCCTTATCAAACATGGCAGCGACGAAGGTTTTCGCCGCCCGGTTGGCGGGCTTGGTGGTACTGGGACCGGACGGCGAGTCTATCGGCCGCATCCGCGACATCGTGATCTCGATCCGGTACGACCGTCAGCAACCCCGGGTGCTGGGTGTACTCGTCGAACTGCCCACCCGGAAACGGATTTTCGTGCCCATGCTGCGGGTGCAGGCCATCGAACCGGGCTCGATCACCCTCACCACCGGCACCATCAGTGTGCGCCGCTTCGAGCAGCGGCCGGGCGAACTGCTGGCCATCGCGCAGATTCTCGACTCCACCGTGCGTGTCGCCGACCCCGAGCTCGAGCATCTGGCGGGCGTGGACGTGGTGGTGGTCGACCTCGGCATCGAGCAGGGCCGCACCCGCGACTGGGTGGTGTCCCGGGTCGCGGTGCGCGAACGCCGCCGCCTCGGTGTGGGTTTCGGCCGCCGCGGCGCGGTGCACGTGGTCGACTGGGCGCAGGTGCGCGGGCTCACCCAGACCGAACTGAACATGCCCGGTCAGGACGTCACCCAGCTGCTGGGACAGTTCGAGGGGATGCGGGCCGCCGACGTCGCGCACATGCTGCGGGAACTGCCGCTCAAGCGCCGCATCGAGGTGTCCGCGGCCTTCGACGACGAACGCCTCGCCGACGTGGTCCAGGAGCTGCCCGAGAACGACCAGGTGGAACTGCTCGAGCAGCTCGGTGTGGAACGCGCCGCCGACCTGCTCGAGGCCATGGACCCCGACGACGCGGCCGACCTGCTGGGCGAACTGCCCGCGGGCGAGGCGGAATCGCTGCTGGCGCTGATGGATCCGGAGGATTCCGAACCGGTCCGCCGCCTGCTCGAGCACGCGCCCTACACCGCGGGCGGTCTGATGACCCCGGACGCGGTGGTGCTGACCGCCTCCACCACGGTCGCCGAGGCGCTGGCCCGGATCCGAGATCCCGAGCTCACCCCGGCGCTGGCCTCCATGGCCTTCGTGGTGCGCCCGCCCACCGCCACCCCGACCGGCCGGTACCTGGGCTGCGTCCACTTCCAGCAACTGCTGCGGGAACCGCCGGCGAACCTGGTCGGCGGCATCGTGGACACCGATCTGGTGCAGCTGCGCCCCGATGCCCCGCTCACCGCGGTCACTCGATATTTCGCCACCTACAACCTGGTGTGCGGACCGGTGGTGGACGCGGAGAATCATCTCCTGGGCGCCGTCAGCGTCGACGACGTGCTCGACCACCTGCTCCCCGAGGACTGGCGTGAGCAGGACGAGGACAATCACGATGTGCACGGGATGCCCGTGATCGAAGGGACGGGAGGCCGCGCATGAGCGAACGGCTCGACAAATCCAGTGCGCGCCTACGCCTGGAGACGCCACTCGAGAATCGCTTCCGCGGCCTGGACTGGGACGCCGAGGCACTCGCGGTCACCAGCGAGCGGATCGCCCGATTCCTGGGCACCGGCCGCTATCTGGTGATCCAGACCGTCATCGTGGTGGTGTGGATCCTGCTCAACGTGTTCGCGCTGCGGCTGCAGTGGGACCCGTACCCGTTCATCCTGCTGAACCTCGCGTTCTCCACCCAGGCCGCCTACGCCGCGCCGCTGATCCTGCTGGCGCAGAACCGCCAGGACAACCGCGACCGGGTCTCGCTCGAGGAGGATCGGAGCCGAGCGGCCCAGACGAAGGCCGACACCGAGTTCCTGGCAAGGGAGCTGGCCGCCCTGCGACTCGCCGTGGGTGAAGTCGCCACGCGCGACTACGTGCGCAGGGAACTGGACGACGTCAAGGAAACGCTGGTCAGATTGGAGAAACTGGCCGTCGACGGGGAGATCGTCCAGGCGCGGAAAGCAAAGAAGGGTACCGATCGAAAGGCCAACGAGGTCGCAATTTCGGCACAGAAAGATGGCGACTGACCACAGAAGTTGTACCGAACAAGCTGACTCATGGGTAACCTGGATCACGTTGTTCCGAGCGACCGACCCAGACACTGCCGCAGCACACGTGTCACCACGGGGCTCCGGCCGCACGACTGAGGGGATTGTGTGGTGGCGAAGAGAATTTCTGCTCCGGTGACAGCGTCTGCGCTGTTGATAGCGGGCCTGGTCACCGCCGGTTCCGCCACCAACACGACGGTCCATCCCGTCGCCCCACAGGCCGCGCCGGACGCGTTGCTCGCGGCCTCCGCCGCGCACAACGCGAGCCTGAACACACCCGTCGACACGCCGTCGGATCGGCTCGTCGGACTGGTTCCGGCGGCCCCGGAGGCGCCCCGCAAACTCAGCGCAATGACTCCGCCGGCGGACGGCATACCGCTCTTCGGCGGCACCGTCCCGCTGCGCGACATCGCCCTGCCCGGCGGCGGCGGACTGCTCGGCATCCCGGAGATCGTGCTGGCCGCCTACCGCAATGCCGAACTGGCACTGCAGTCTTCGGACCCGAACTGCCATCTGCCGTGGTACCTACTGGCCGGTATCGGCCGCATCGAGTCCAACCACGCCAACAACGGCCGCACCGACGCCGCGGGCACCACGGTCACCCCGATCTACGGTCCGGCGCTGGACGGGACACTGCCCGGCAACGAGATCATCAAGGCCGCCGACGGCAACTACGTGCGCGCCGTCGGGCCCATGCAGTTCCTGCCCAGCACCTGGTCGGTGTATGCCGCCAACGGAAAGGGCAGCGGCACACCCGATCCCAACAACGTCTTCGACGCCGCGCTGGCGGCCGGGAAGTACCTGTGCTCGGGCGGCCTGGATCTGGCCGACTCGCAGCAACAGCTGCGGGCGGTGCTGCGCTACAACAATTCGATCTCCTACGCGGCCAATGTGCTCAGCTGGGCCAACGCCTACCGGACCGGCGGCGCGCCGCAGCAGGTGAGCATCTCGCCGAATCTGGTGCCCAACAACTACGTTCCGGTCAACGGCCCGGACATCACGGTGGCCTCCACCACGATTCCGGCCGGACCCGCGCCGGAGGGCACCCAGCAGACGGTCGTGACCACCACGCCCGGCGCGACCCAGGTGATGATCACCATCGCAGGCCTGCCGCCGATCCCGTGCGGCATCTTCTGCCCGGCCACCCCGGCCGTGCCCGCCAATCCCTGTGAACAGGTGGCGGTTCCGGCCCCGCAGCCGGATCACAAGCCCGCCGACACGCCGGCCGAGGACGGCGCGAAGCCCGAGGACGCGCAGCCCGCCGACCAGAAGCTGGGCCCCGACGGCAAGCCGTTGCCGAAGGATCAGCCCATCATCACCACCTGCACCGCGCCGGTGCAGCAGGCCGAGAACAAGCCGCAGGATCAGCCGCAGCAGGGTGTTCAGCAACCGCAGGAACAGCAAACGGTGACGCCGTCCATGACGCCGGAGGCGCAGCCGCAGCCGCCCGCGGACGCCGCCCCGCAGGCCGTCGATCCGACCACCCCGGCGCCCGGCATCACGCTGCCGTTCGGCATCACGATCCCGCTCCCGGCTCCGGCCCCCGCGCCCGTTCCGTAACGAAGGTGTGATTCGCGAGTTTCGGCGCGTCGCTCCGGAACTCGCGTTTGACTAGGCATTCCTTCAAAACCTGAAAGTTGATCACGAAGGTGTAACAAGAAGGTCTCGGATGAGGTAACGTGACCTGTGTTGCATCTCCCCGGTATCAACCGATGGCAATGGAGGGTCACCACACAGTGGGTCGTCACCGTAAACCCCCGGTCCCCAGAGTTCGTCGTGGATCGGTCATCGCATTGACCGGGCTCGTGCCCGCAGGGCTCGCCACAGTTACCGGAGCGGGTGATGGCCACCTCACCGACAAGCTCGCGGCAACCTTCCAGCACCAGTTCGGCGACGACGAACAGCTACCCGCCCCGGAGGAGGCGGCCCCGCCCGCCGCCCCGGCCCCCGAACCCCTCCTGCACGAGGCCAAACAGGTTGCGCCCGTGGGCCCGCCGGAGATCAAGTCCGTCGCCCTGCCCGAAGGCCGGGTGCCCGCCGCCCGCGCCGCCGGACCGCTCGGCATGCCCGGCATCGCCCACGACGCCTACCAGAACGCCGAACGCGTGCTGGCCGTGGAGAACCCGACCTGCAACATGCCGTGGAACCTGCTGGCCGGCATCGGCCGGGTGGAATCCACGCACGGCTTCGGCGGCAAGGTCGACGAGGACGGCAATCCGCTGCAGCCCATCTACGGCCCGGTGCTGGACGGAAGCCTGTACGGCAACAACGTCATCCAGACCTCCGACGGCGGTGACCTGGACGGCCTGTCCGGCAGCTACCGCCGCGCCGTCGGGCCCATGCAGTTCCTCCCCGAGACCTGGCGCAAGTACGCGGCCGACGGCAATGGGGACGGCATCGCCGATCCGCAGAACATCTACGACGCCACGCTCACCGCGGGCAAGTACCTGTGCTCGGGCGGCCTCGACATGCGTGACCCGGGCCAGCAGACCCGGGCCATCCTGCGCTACAACAACTCGATGGCCTACGTCGCCAACGTGATGGCGTGGGAGACCGCGTACGGCTCCGGCATCGCTCCCTCGGCCGCCGCCCTCCCCCGCATCTGATACCCGCCCAGCGTCTGACATGAGTGTGCCCCGCATCGGGGCGCGAAACCGGCGCTCCTAGACTTGGGCCCATGCCAGTGGTTACGGAATCGGATGTGCGGGGCGCGCTCGCGAAGGTGAACGACCCGGAGATCCGGAAACCGATCACCGAGCTGGGCATGGTGAAAAGCGTCGATGTCGGCGCGGACGGCGCGGTCAAGGTCGTGATCTACCTGACCACCTCGGCCTGCCCGATGAAATCCGCCATCCAGGAACGGGTCACGAAGGCCGTCAACGACGTGCCCGGAGTCGGCGCCGTCAGCGTCGACCTGGACGTGATGAACGACGAGCAGCGCACCGAGCTGCGCCGCAAGCTGCGCGGTGACGCCGCCGAGCCGGTCATACCGTTCGCCCAGCCCGGATCGCTCACCCGCGTGTACGCGGTCGCCTCCGGCAAGGGTGGCGTCGGAAAGTCCTCGGTCACCGTGAATCTCGCCGCCGCCATGGCCGCGAAGGGTCTCTCGGTGGGCGTGCTCGACGCCGACATCTACGGCCACAGCATGCCGCGCATGCTGGGCACCGAGCAGCGGCCCACCCAGGTCGAGCGGATGATCATGCCGCCCATCGCGCACGACGTGAAGGTCATCTCGATCTCCATGTTCACCCAGGGCAACACGCCCGTGGTGTGGCGCGGCCCGATGCTGCACCGCGCGTTGCAGCAGTTCCTGGCCGACGTCTTCTGGGGCGACCTCGACATCCTGCTGCTGGACCTGCCGCCGGGCACCGGCGACGTGGCCATCTCGCTGGCTCAGCTGATCCCCAATGCCGAGATCCTGGTCGTCACCACCCCGCAGCTGGCCGCCGCCGAGGTCGCCGAGCGCGCGGGCAGCATCGCCCTGCAGACCCGGCAGCGGATCGCGGGCGTCATCGAGAACATGTCCTGGCTGGATCTGCCGGACGGCTCGCGCATGGAGCTGTACGGCTCGGGCGGCGGTCAGACCGTGGCCGACAACCTGACCCGCGCCATCGGCGCGAATGTGCCGCTGCTGGGCCAGATCCCGATCGAGCAGCAGCTGCGTGAGGCGGCCGACGAGGGCACCCCGATCGTGCTGCGCGCGCCCGAGAGCCCCTCCGGCAAGGCGCTGCTCGACATCGCCGAGAAGCTCTCGGTCCGCCGCCGCGGCCTGGCGGGCATGTCGCTGTCCATCGACACCACCCGCCACCTGTAACTCCCCCGCCTCTCCGGGCCTTCAGCGCCCGGCTGAGAGCCGTCGAAGTCCCGCATGCGGACCGGCGGTCACGTGCCGAACCGATTGTGGACGTACCCGGTGAGTTACCCTCATCGGCCCGAAATCAGTTGTCGCGTTTCGTGACGCGATGCGCGCACGCCTAAACTCCGGGCATGCTCACCATGCTGCTGTACGTGCTGATCGTCGGACTGGTCGCCGCCCTGCTGTTCCTGGTGGCCAGTGCGATCTTCGGGCGGTCCGAGGAGCTCGGGCCGCTGCCGGAGGGCACCACGGTGACCGTGCTGCCCGTGGCGGGCATCAGCGGGACCGATGTGCGGGCGCTGCGCTTCCAGCAGGTGTTCCGGGGGTACAAGGCGGGCGAGGTCGATTGGGCGCTGACCCGGCTCGCCGCCCGCATCGACGAACTCGAGGGCCAGCTGGCGCGCGCGACGGCCCCGGCCGCCGCGCCCGAGGAGACGCCACGCCCGGACGGCGAACGGGAAGTTCCCGAAGTGCTGACCGCCGATCCCGCCGAGCCGGGCCCCGAGGCCACTCGATGACCGTTCCCGTGGAATCCGACGGACGAATTCGGTGCGGTTGGTCGGAGGGGTCGCGGCTGTACCGGGATTACCACGATCAGGAGTGGGGTCGCCCGCTGCACGGCGATGACGCGCTGTTCGAACGGGTGTGCCTGGAGGCCTTCCAATCGGGGCTGGCGTGGATCACGATTCTGCGCAAGCGGCCCGCGTTCCGGGCGGCATTCGCGGACTTCTCCATCGAGCGGGTGGCGGGGTTCGGGGAGGCCGATGTGGAACGTCTTCTGACCGATCCGGGCATTGTTCGCAATCGAGCCAAAATCGAGGCCAGCGTCCACAATGCGCGGGTTGCCCGGGATCTCGACGAGAGTCTCGACACGCTGCTCTGGAGCTTTGCCCCGGCTCCGCGGAAGCGGCCGCGGAAAATGTCCGATGTGCCCGCTGTCACGCCCGAATCCACCGCTCTCGCAAAAGAACTCAAGCGGCGCGGGTTCAAATTCGTCGGACCCACCACGGCGTACGCACTCATGCAAGCGACAGGGATGGTAGACGATCACATCGCCGATTGCTGGGTGAATGTGGGGACACGCTGAACGCCACGTCGGTCGGTTTTTGGAACTCAGGTACCCGCCCCGATCCGCGATAGGGAAGAATGGGCAAGGTGTAGCCCGCCACATACCGGCGGGCTGCCTGGTTGGTGACAACTGGAGTTCCATGAAAGTGCGCAGCAGACCGCGCAGATCTGGAGGGAGCAGAGGATGGCGGCCATGAAGCCCCGCACCGGGGACGGTCCCCTCGAGGCAACCAAGGAAGGGCGTGGAATCGTGATGCGGGTTCCACTCGAGGGTGGCGGGCGTCTGGTCGTCGAGCTCACGCCGGATGAAGCCGCGGCGCTCGGTGACGAACTCGTCAAGGTCACCAGCTGATCGCTGCCGGTGAGCCCAACCCGGGGGCTCCTCCCCGGAGCCCCCGGCTTACCGGTATCGCGGTGAACGACAACACACAGAACCCCATAGTCGGCACGGCCCAGCCCGCTCCCGCGGATCGGCTCCTGGCCTGCGCCGACCTACTGGCCTGCCCACAGTGCGGCCACCCCCTGGCGGTCGGCGCCGACCCGGCTGCCGGCGACTCGCCAACCCGAACCCTGCGCTGCCGGCTCGGCCACAGTTACGACCTGGCCAAACAGGGCTACGTCAGCCTCCTCACCGGCGCGTCCACCAAGATGACCGGCGATACCCCGGCCATGCTCGACGCCCGCGCCGCCTTCCAATCCGCCGGCCATTTCACCCCGATCGCCGCCGCCCTGGCCGCCGCGATCGCGACGCCCCTGCCCGGCCGCGCTGCCGACATCCCAATATTCGGAGCGGACTCGCCCCCGGCTGCCACCGCCGCCACGGCCCGATCGGCGCCACCCCGCGAAGACGACACCGCGGCCACGACGGGCCTCCGCAATCCCCGCGAATCCGGCCCAGACCCGGCATCCCGCCTCGACCGACCCCGCGCCGGCATCGCCACGCCCGGAATGTCCGTCGCCACGGCCTCCGCGGCACGACTGGCCGCCACGCTCCTGTCCGCCGGCACGGCCGCGACGGGCAGCGGGCGCACCGGGGCCCCCACCACTGAGAGCGCGGTCGGCGGCCGAGTCCGGTCGGGACCGGGCCCAGTGGCGGAATCGCCGACGCCCGTTCGGACCGAAGCGGCCGATCACGGCCTGGCGGTCCTCGAGATAGGCGCGGGCACCGGCTACTACGTGGCCGCGGTGCTGGACGCGCTGCCCACGGCGCGCGGCATCGCCCTGGATGTCTCGAAGGCGGCGGCGCGGCGGGCGGCTCGGGCGCATGGGCGGGCGGGGTCGGTGCTGGCGGACGCGTGGCGCGGGCTGCCCGTACCCGACGGGGTGATGAGCGCGGTGGTGTCGGTGTTCGCGCCACGCAATGCCGACGAGGTGGCGCGGGTGCTGGCCGCGGGCGGGCGGTTCGTGGTGGTGACGCCGACATCCAGGCATCTGCGCGAGCTGATCGAGCCCTTGGGGATGGTGAGTGTGGATGCGGCCAAGGAGGATCGGCTCGCCGAATCCCTCGGTGAGCGTTTCGAGCTGGTGGGGCGCGAGGCCGTCGAGTATCCGATGTCGCTCACGCACGAGGATGTGGCGCGGGTGGTGGCGATGGGACCGTCGGCGTTCCACGGGGACGAGGGCCGAGCCGAAGCGATTGCGGCGCTGCCCGATCCGGTCGCGGTGACGGCTTCCGTGACGGTCTCGGTGTACCGACCGCGCTGAGCCTGGAGTCGATGGGGTTTCGTCCACGTCCCGCCGTCGGAGTTGCCGCCCAGCCCCTACGACCGCGCCGACGTCTTCATGCGCTACCCGCTCTGATTCAGCCCTTGCGAACCTGGTCGTAGATGCGCGCCGTGCGGGCCGCGATCTGCGTCCAGTCGAAGTGGTCGATGGCCCGGACCCGCCCGGCCGTCCCCATGGCGGCGGCGGTGACGGGGTCGGCGGCCACCATGTTGACGGCCCGGGCGAGGCCGCGTTCGTAGTCGTGGGGCGCGCGCTCGTCGTAGTGGACCAGGCGCCCGGTCTCCCCTTCGGCCACCACCTCAGGAATGCCGCCGACATCGGAGGCGACCACCGCGGTCCCGCAGGCCATGGCCTCCAGATTCACGATCCCCAGCGGCTCGTACACCGAGGGGCACACGAAAACCGTTGCGGCGGCGAGCACCTGCCGGACCAGTTCGGTCGGCAGCATCTCCTTGATCCAGAACACCCCGTCGCGATCGTCGCGCAGCGCGCGGACCGCGGTCGCCACCTCCGATTCCATGGCGGGGGTGTCGGCGGCGCCGGCCAGCAGGACGAGCTGGATGTCGGGGTCCAGGTGGCGGGCGGCGGCCAGCAGATGCGGCACGCCCTTCTGCCGGGTGATGCGCCCGACGAAGGCGGCGATCGGCCGGTCCTGCGACACGCCGAGTTCGGTGAGCACGTCGCGGGAGCCGAGCGCGGGCCCGCCCGGATGCCAGACCCGGGCGTCGATGCCGTTGTGCACCACGTGGACTTTCCCCGGGTCGATATCGGGGTAGGCGTCGAGGACGTCGGCCCGCATGCCCGCGCTGACCGCGATCACGGCGTCGGCATAGGTCACGGCATTGTGCTCGGACCACGACGAGAGCCGGTAGCCGCCGCCGAGCTGTTCGGCCTTCCACGGCCGCCGTGGTTCCAGCGAATGCGCGGTCAGCACATGCGGAATCCCGTACAGCTGCGCGGCCAGATGCCCGGCCAGCCCGGTGTACCAGGTGTGCGAGTGCACCACGTCGGCGAAGCTGGCGGCGTCGGCCATCCGCAATTGCGCCGACATCATCTGGACCGCGGAGTTGGCGGCGTAGAGCATCGGATCCGGTTGGTGCACCACCGCATCCGCGCGCGTGACCCCCATGCAGTGCACGGTGACGTCGCACAGTTCCCGCAGCCTGGGCACCAGTTCGGTGACGTGCACCCCCGCCCCGCCGTACACCTCGGGCGGGTATTCACGGGTCATCATGGCCACTCGCAGTCCACGAGATGCTCTGTCCATGGCCTCCGCTTCGCTCCGGCTGTTCGCGGCCCTCTAAGGCTCGGTTCTTCACTCCTCCGCTCAGTCGCTGCGCTCCCTCGCTCCGTCGCTGCAGAACCGAGCCGGGCCGCGAACCTCAGGGGCTCTCGGCCCCAGCTGTTCATCGCGACGTGTGCACGGGTCCAACGTAAACGCTCATCGTGGAACCATCCAATCGACGTGGCCAGCAAGATCGCGATGAACACGGCACATGCTGGACATTCCACGTTCGGGTGCACCCGGTAGTTTCAGTGGTGTGAGGAGCCAGCCGCACGTACTCGGGATCGTGCTCGCCGGTGGCGAGGGCAAGCGACTCTTTCCGCTCACCAAGGACCGCGCCAAGCCCGCGGTGCCGTTCGGGGGCGCGTACCGGCTCATCGACTTCGTGCTGTCGAATCTGGTGAATGCCGGTTACCTGCGGATTTGTGTACTGACCCAGTACAAGTCGCATTCCCTGGATCGGCACATCTCGCAGACCTGGCGGTTGTCGGGGTTCGGCGGGGAGTACATCACCCCGGTGCCGGCGCAGCAGCGGCTGGGGCCGCGCTGGTACACCGGCTCGGCGGACGCGATCATGCAGTCGCTGAACCTGATCTACGACGAGGACCCCGAGTACATCGTGGTGTTCGGCGCGGACCACGTGTACCGGATGGATCCCGAGCAGATGGTGCAGGCGCACATCGAGTCCGGGGCGGGCGTGACGGTGGCGGGCATCCGGGTGCCGCGCAGCTCGGCCGGCGCCTTCGGCTGTATCGATTCCGACGAATCCGGCCGCATCATCGGCTTTCTGGAGAAGCCGGTGCATCCGCCGGGCACCCCCGACGACCCGAACGTCACCTTCGCCTCCATGGGCAACTACGTCTTCACCACGAAAGTGCTGGTGGACGCCATCCGCGCCGACGCCGACGACAACGACTCCGACCACGATATGGGCGGCGACATCATCCCGTCCCTGGTGCGTGGCGGCGCGGCCGCGGTCTACGACTTCTCCACCAATGTGGTGCCCGGCGCGACCGACCGCAGCCGCGGCTACTGGCGCGATGTCGGCACCATCGACGCCTTCTACAACGCCCACATGGATCTGGTGTCGGTGGACCCGGTGTTCGACCTCTACAACAAGCACTGGCCGATTCGCGGTGCGGCCGAGAACCTCCCGCCCGCCAAGTTCGGCCGCGGCGGGCTGGCGCAGGAGTCGATCGTGGGCGCGGGCAGCATCCTGTCGGCGGCGACCGTCCGCAATTCGGTGCTGTTCTCCAACGTGCTGGTGGAGGACGGCGCCACGGTGGAGGGCAGCGTGCTCATGCCGGGAACCCGGATCGGCCGGGGCGCGGTGGTGCGGCACGCCATCCTGGACAAGAACGTGGTCGTGACCGAGGGCGAGATCATCGGCGTCGACCTCGACCGTGATCGGGAGCGCTTCGCGGTCAGCAATGGCGGCGTCGTGACCGTGGGCAAGGGCATCTGGGTCTGATCGCGACACGGTATAGGAGTGGACAGTCGGCGGTCGTTGGCCCGAAAATCTTTCGATAGGGAGCGCTGCCGACGCAGGGCCGCGCGGGAGGGATCATCATGGGCCGTCCGGCGCGTGTCGTCACCGCACTCACCTGTCTCGCCTTGATCGCCGCACTGGCCTCCGGCTGCGGCCGCTCGGGCACCGCCGTCGCCGGCGAGCTGGATGTCCGCACCCTCGACACCGGGACGTATCCGGTGAACCGCTACACCTACGACAGCAACAACGGCGGCAAGGGCGCGACGCTCGAGGGCATCCGCATGACCGCCGCGGTGGCTCCCGCGGTGAAGATCGATCCGGCGTTGAACATCGGCCGCGGCGGCGCGGTGCTGGCCAGCGTCGACGATGTGCTCAATGTCAGTCACCTGGCTTCGGCGGTGAAGAACGTGCTGGTGAATCGCGGCTTCGTGGCCGGTTTCGCGGCCAGCGGCTCCGATCGTGAGGATGTCAACGACAATCCGGATCCGAACGGCACCACCATCACCACCCGCGTGCTGCGCTTCCCGACCGCGGATGCCGCGAAACTGGCGGCCCGCGAGCTGGAGGACGCCGATTTCAGTGTGGCGCTGAACGTCAATCAGAAGCTCACCCTGCCCGACTATCCGGACGCGTACGCGCACTGGCGGCCGGGCGTGCCCACCATCGGAGTCGCGATGGCGCACAAGGATTTCGTGATCTCGCTGTTCATCCTGCGGCCCACCGCCGATCTGCAGGGCCTGCTGTCCTGGTCCAAGAAGACCCTGGACGCGGAGGTCCCGGTGCTGGACGCGTTCGCGGCGACCCCGAACGATCAGATCGCGCAGCTGCCGGTGGATCCGGATCGCCTGCTGGCCCGCACCCTGGTGATGGACCGTGACCACCGCACGGTGGATCCGGACAAGTTCGCGGTGTTCCCGGCCAACTGGCTGGTGCTGCCGTCGGATGATCTGGGGTTCTGGACCAAGCTGGTGGCCGATACCGGCGCGAGCGAGATGTCGGTCGCGGACGGCAGTTTCGTGATCCGGGTGCGCGACGCGCAGGCGGGCGCGGATCTGATGGCCGGGATGATCCGGAATCTGCAGGAGACCACCACGACCGCCGTGGACGACAAGGTGCCGGATTCCCAGTGCGTGCACCGCTCCTCGGACAAGAAGCCCAGCCGCTGCTACGTCCGCTACAAGCAGTACGTGGGCGTCGCGGACGGGGCCAATGACACCGAGGCGAAGAAGAAGGCGGTCGCGCAGTACGCGCTGCTGGCCAACAGCTTGTAGTGAATCCGGATGCGGCGCTTCGGGCGCCGCAGCTCAGAAGCGGATGCGGTCCGCGTCCAGCAGTCGCCGAGCCGCGGGCCGATGGGCGCGGTCGCCGGTGGCGACTTCCGGCTCGGCGCAACGACGGCATTCCGATTCCGCTGCCGCGCGGTCGGGTTCACTGTCGGCCGGGCACGGCGTGGCCGGGCTGCGGGAGACGGTGTGCCGGGCGCGGGTGAGCCCGCCGCGCGGCGTGCTGTCGTCCCGGAACCGGTAGTCGCGAAAACCGAACGGCTGCAGCAGTGCTCGCAGGAATTCCGCGCCGTCGCCGGGCAGCACGGTGCGCTGCTCGCCGAGTATGTCGACGCCCTGGTGGTACCAGACCCGCGCGACCAGGCCCTCGATCGGATCCACCGCCCGGGAAGGTGGCGCGGCCGTCCGCGGCGAGCCGGAATTCGGCGATGCGCCGCCACTGCCCGCCGTCGCGGAAGTACAACCCGACCACGGCCGGTACCCGCTGACCCATGGGAACCCCCACTCGTCGAACTATTCTCGTGGAGTATCCGGCGACGCCACCCGGAAGCCTCTACGCGACCGATCAGTTCGTGATACCGGGTCTCATCGGGAGCCCGGGCGCGAGTGTGCCGGTGCCGCAGAACGGCTGACACGAGCCCGTCGTGGTCGGCACATACCGTGATTCGCGGTCGTCGAATCGGGCGCCGCTCACCAGCATGAGCACCAGGAGCGCTGTGCCCAGGATGCCGCCGAAGACGACCAGGGCAGGCCACAGCCATCCCGTCGGCAGGTGCACCCCGAGGGCCAGTCCCTCGAACATTTCCCCCACCTCCTAGCGAGAAAATCGATCCCCTTCTGGGGTACACCCCCGGCCCGGCCCGAATCCACCCCTGAACACTGCCCCTGCACCGCCACCGCCGCCCTCCCGCCACACCCGCACCGGCAGCTGATGATTCGCTGCCCGACCGCCCGCGTCCCGGGCACGCGAACGGCCGCCCCGGATGTCCGGCGCGGCCGGTCGCGGGGCGGGCGCCGTC